>CAZRUB010000042.1:0-9512 GCA_964603185.1 uncultured Ruminococcus sp. | reverse complement strand
TTAAGGAGGCGTTCGACCTGGCGGATTATTACAGAATGCCGGTTATGATAATGGGCGACGGTATGCTGGGCCAGATGATGGAGCCGGTAGTTTTCGGAAACTACACCTGCAAAAAGGAATTGGCGGAAAAAACGTGGGCTACCACGGGAACCGAGATGAAAAGAAAGAGAAACATTATAAATTCTCTTTATATAACGCCGGAAGAGCTTGAAAAGCTTGTAATCGAGCGCTATAAAAAATACGAAACGGTTGCGCGCGATGAGGCAAGGAGCGAGGAATACATGTGCGAGGATGCGGATATCATAATCGCCGCATACGGAACAATCGCGCGTGTGGCAAAGTCCGCAATCAAGCGGGCGAGAGAAAAGGGCATAAAGGTCGGACTTATCAGGCCGATTACGCTTTGGCCCTTCGATAACGCGCCTTTTTATAAATACAGGGAAAAGGCGAAGGCGTTTTTAAGCGTGGAGATGAGCATGGGGCAAATGATAGAGGATGTTCGTCTTGCGGTTGAGGGTAAGGCTCCGGTTGAATTTTTCGGCCGTACGGGCGGAATGATTCCCTCGCCGGAGGAAATAGTGGGAAAATTGGAAGCTATGACGGGAGGCGTTAGATAATGGCGACATTTAAAAGACCGCACGCATTAAGTGATGTAACCTTGCATTATTGTCCCGGCTGCAATCACGGTATCGTTCACCGCCTCGTTGCGGAGGTTATCGATGAGCTGGGAATCGAGGGCAAAACAGTCGGCGTTGCACCGGTAGGCTGCGCGGTATTTGCATATAATTATTTTGAGTGCGATATGCAGGAGGCGGCACACGGCCGCGCACCGGCTGTTGCAACCGGAATTAAAAGGGTCAACCCCGATAACGTTGTTTTCACCTATCAGGGAGACGGCGACCTTGCCGCAATAGGAACCGCGGAAACCGTTCACGCCGCGGCGCGCGGGGAGAACATAACCGTTATATTCATCAACAATGCCATATACGGAATGACCGGCGGGCAGATGGCGCCCACAACACTGCCCGGGCAGGTTACGCAAACCTCGCCGTACGGAAGAGATACCGAAAGTCAGGGCTATCCCATAAGAATGTGCGAAATGCTTTCGACGCTTACGGGCGTTGCGTTGGCGGAGCGTTGCGCGGTAAACAACGTTAAAAACATCATGAAAACTAAGGCCGCGATTAAAAAGGCCTTCCAAAATCAGATCGATAAAAAGGGCTTTTCCATTGTGGAGGTATTATCCACTTGCCCGACAAACTGGGGCCTTTCGCCCGTGGAGTCATTGAAGTGGCTGGAGGATAACATGATTCCTTATTATCCCCTCGGCGTATACAAGGATAAGGATGGTGAGAAGTAATGGCGGCGAACGAAATAATTCTTGCCGGCTTCGGCGGCCAGGGCATTCTTTTTGCCGGGAAGCTTTTGGCATATTGCGGAATGGTTGAGGGGAAGGAGCTTTCGTGGCTCCCGTCCTACGGCCCGGAAATGAGGGGCGGAACGTGTAATTGTCATGTTATACTTTCCGACGAACCCGTAAGCTCCCCCTTGATAACAAGGCCGACTGTGCTTTTTGCGATGAATCAGCCCTCGCTGGATAAATTCGAAGGCACGGTTGCGCCCGGAGGCGTTATCGTTTACGATTCCACGCTTATTTCAAAGGGCGTGACAAGAAAGGACGTGTGCTCCGTTCCCGTCGCGGCAACAAAGCTGGCGAATGAAATGGGGGCATCCAAGCTGGCCAACATGATTTTAATCGGTGCACTTTTGAAAAAAACCGAAATCGCGGATATTAAAACCGTGGAGCAGGCGCTTTCCAAGCTTATTCCGCCCAAAAAGGCGGAGCTTTCGGAAACGAATCTTATGTGTATCAAAAAAGGCATGGAATGCTGAAAAAAGCTTAATAACCGCCGACCGAAGAATTTCGGTCGGCGGTTATTTTATCACGTAACGGTAAGCCGCTTTTTGTTAATCGATATCATGTCGGGAAAGCATTGCAATGGTTTCCACGTGGTGGGTGAAGGGGAACATATCGTAGGGATGCACGGAGCGGAGCGTGTAGCCGCCGTCCGTAAGTATTTTTACATCACGTGCGAGCGTTGCCGGGTCGCATGAAACATAAACGATTTTTTTGCATTTTATGTCAAGAAGCATGGCTGTAAGCTCCGCTCCGCAGCCCTTTCTGGGAGGGTCGACAACGACGCAGTCGGGCACGATGCCTTTCTTGATAAGACGGGGAGCCTCCTTTTCCGCCTCGCCGAGGATTATTTCAACGTTTTCGCTTTGGGCGCGTTTAACGCTTTCCTTCGCGCTTTTAACCGCCGAGGGCACTATTTCGACGCCGATAACACGCTTTGCGTGCTTGGAAAGCGCCATGGTCAGCGTGCCCGCGCCGCAGTAAAGGTCAAAAACGGTTTCCGTTCCCGTGAGCGAGGCAAGTTTTACGACCTTGTTGTAAAGCCGCTCCGTCAAAAAACGGTTTACCTGGAAGAACGAATCGGGATAAATGTCGAAATCCGTGCCGCAGAGCCTGTCCGTAATATGGTCGCTTCCGAAAATTATAAAGCTTTCTTCGCCCAGTATTTTATTGGTTTCACTCTTGTTTATGTTAAGGACAAGCCCCGTAACGGCCGTATCGGAAAGCCTTTCGCGAAGCGGTGCGAGGTTGATTTTTTCGGTGGCGACAACGATTGCCAGGACACTGCGGTTACTGCCCGAAACGCGGGTATAAATATGGCGAACCGCGCCCGTTTTCGTTATCGGGTCGTAGGGCTCGATTTTTTTCTCTTTAAGATAGGACAAAATTATTTCCGTTACCGTTTTGGAATCGGGGTCCTGGATTTTGCACTCGGGCACGCTCACCTTTTGGTTGGAGCGCGGCTTATACATTGCCTGGGTATAGTCCGGAAAAACAGGCATTTGCGTTTTGTTGCGATATCCTATTTCGCATGCGGTTTGTGTTTCGGCAACATCAAAATCGATACCGGCGATGCGGGAAAGCGCGTCGGCAACCTTCTGCCTTTTGAAATACCTGCGCTCACTCTCGGACATATGCATGATACTGCAGCCGCCGCAAAGGTGAAAATGCGGGCAGATGGGCACGGTACGGTCGGGCGAGGGGGTTAATATTTCAATGCATTTTCCGAAGGCATAGCTTTTGCCCGCCTTTAGGATTTTCGCTTTTATGATATCGCCGCGCACGGTTTCGGGAACAAAAACGGGATAGCCGCCGATTTTACCCACACCGGAGCCCTCGGAGGTGTAGCCCGTGATTTTAAAGGTGTATTCGTCATTCTTCGTTATATCCATGCTTATCCTCCAATGCTTTTGCCCCGCGTTCGATTGCCATGAGTCCGCTTCTTACAACCTCAATGATACCGAAATCGGACACAAGCGATAAAAACGCCTCGGTTTTTTCGGGGGTTCCCGTTAACAAAACGGTGATGGCCTCATTCCCGGCATCTATTACGGAGGCGCGGAAAATTCCCGCAAGCTCCAAAAGATGGGTGCGGTTTTCGTCCCCGGAGCGAAGCTTTATAAAGCAAACCTCGCGCCCTACGGTGTTTTCGGCCTTGAGGCGGCGAACGGACAAAACATCCACAAGCTTCTCAAGCTGGCTTGTTATCTGAGATACGGTATGTTCGTCGCCGTAGAGCGTTATTGTTATGCGGGATATTCCTTCCTTTTCCGTTGTGCCCACGGAAAGCGACTCGATATTAAAGCCGCGCCTGGAATAAAGCCCGGTTATTTTGTTAAGTACGCCGGTTTTGTTTACAACAAGAACGGCAAGTATATGCTTTTTCAAGATATGCCGCCTCCTTAAAAAGCGCTTTCGTCAATATCGGATATAACCTCGGTTATAAAGCCGCCGTTATGAGATAAGGCCTCATCGACCGCCTTCTTAATGTCGCCCTCGCCTTCAACTCGCGCGTAGCCGAAGCCGTAAGCCGAAGCAAGTGTTTTCAAATTCGGCATTCCCGAAAGCGACACGGCACAGTAGTTTTTATTATAGCTTTTCTTCTGAAGCTCATGTATCATGCCCAGCCCGCCGTTATTTAAAACGGCGATTTTTACGTTAAAGGAGTTTTGCGCAATAACGAAAAGCTCCGAAAGCGACATATTAAGTCCGCCGTCACCCGTCAGCGCGAACGCGGTGCCGCGCACTGCCGCCGCGCCGATTGCCGCGGGCACCGAAAAGCCCATGGAGCCGAGCCCGAGTGAGCTCATAACCCGCGTTCCTTCAAGACCGCGCAGTGCGAAAATCATGTTTTGCCCCACATCGACGCTTACGGGAAGGTGAGTTTTTCCGATTTCTTCGGCATAGCGCGAAAAAAGCTTCATGGGGCCGCTTGCACCGCGCCTTTTGTAAAGCGCACGCTCGCAGATAAGCGGAAGAAGAAGGGGGAGGGTATCCTCGGCGGAGGCATGGATGCAATATGAATTAAGGTTTTTGGAAAGCTCCGCACCATCGATATCGATGTGAATCGAGGTCTTGATTTCGCAGGTAACGGTACGCTCGCTCACGCGTGAGCCGATTATAACAACGCAGTCGCTTTCGGAAAGAGCGGCGTTGGCCTCGCTCCTTCCGTAAATTCCCGCCATACCGAGATTGTAGGCATCGGGCGATATAAGCCCGTGTGCCCGTGCGGTCAGGGTAACGGGAATTCCCTTTTTTCCCAGTGCCTCGATATATTCCGCGGCGTTTTTCGCGCCGCCGCCCGCAAGTATAATCGGGCGTTTTGCCGAATTAATCATTTGGGCGGCAAGGGTGATTTTTTTCATATCGGGCGGGAAGCCGAATTTATAGCCCGGAAGGCATATTCCTTCGTCAAAGGCTTCGGTGTCCGCAAGCTGAACGTCCAGCGGAATGTCGATAAGCACAGGCCCCGGCCTTCCCGTTGAAGCGAGATGAAACGCTTCGTCAACCGCGCGGTTGATTTCCCGCGGGCTTTTAATAAGATAGCTGTATTTTAAGAACGGAGCGGCGGCACCGGTTATATCCGCCTCCTGGAAAGCGTCCGTTCCGATTTTTTTGAGGGGAACCTGCCCCGAAAACACAATAAGCGGAACGGAATCCGCCCATGCGTTGGCAATCCCGGAAATGGCGTTGGTTGCCCCGGGGCCGCTTGTCACAAAGCATATGCCGGGCTTTCCGGAGCAAAAGCTGAAGCCTGCCGCCTCCATTGCGGAAAACTGCTCATTCCCGGATAAAATATGGCGTATACCGCTTTTTTTAAGCTCATCGTAAAGGGGTGCGATGCTTGCACCCGGATAGCCGAATACGGTAGTTACACCGTGCTCGGCAAGCTTTTTGATAACTGCTTTTGCACACTTCAATTTCCATCACTCCGACAAATTATATCGTCTTTTTCACAGTATAGCATATTTTTTGCTTTTTGCCAAGCGTTTATTGAGTTTTTTTAATATTGCCACTTGATAAACGGAGGAAAATGGAATATAATAAACAAAAAAGGAGGTATTTTATGGATATCGGATATAAAAACGTATCGGCATGGAAGACTGCCGACCGTGATGCGGTCTTTGATTTTGCCGAGGGCTACAAGGAATTTTTGAACGGCGGAAGGTGCGAGCGCGAAATTATTGCGGAGGTTAAACGTCTTGCGGCTTCGGAGGGGTTTGTAAACATAAATTCGCTTCATTCGTTGAAATGCGGGGACAAGATTTATGCGGAAAACCGCGGAAAGGGCATTATGCTGGCGGTTATGGGAAGAGAGCCCTTGAAAAAAGGCTTTAATCTTGTGGGAGCCCATGTGGATTCGCCCAGGCTTGACGTTAAGGCCAACCCCGTTATCGAGGACGGCTCCGTGGCGCTTATGAAAACGCACTACTACGGCGGAATCAAAAAATATCAGTGGACGGCGATTCCGTTAAGTCTTTCCGGCGTGGTTATAAAAAAGGACGGAACAAGGCTTAATGTCGCACTCGGAACGGCGGAGGACGAATATTGCTTTACCATATCGGATATTTTGGTTCATCTGGCTTCCGAGCAGATGAAAAGGTCGCTTTCCGAAGGTGTTTTAGGGGAGGAGCTTAATGTGATAATCGGCGGAATCCCGGAATTTGACGAAAACTCCGAAAGCGTGAAAAAGGCGGTGCTCAGGCTTTTGCTTGATAAATACCATATTTCGGAGGAGGAGCTTTTAACCGCGGAGCTTGAATTTTCGCCCGCGTTCCCGGCGAAGGATGTGGGACTGGACAGAAGCTTTGTGGGAGCCTACGCGCAGGACGACCGCGTGTGCGCATATGCCGCGTTTCAGGCGCTCTTGTCCGTTTCGGAGCCGGAGAAGACCTCAATTTGCCTGCTTGTGGACAAGGAGGAAATCGGCTCCATGGGCGTTACGGGAATGCAGTCGCGCTTTTTTGAAAACACAATCGCGGATATGATAGATATGTCGGATGAATATTCGGAGCTTTTGGTGCGCCATGCGCTTTCGGCTTCAACCTGCCTTTCCGCTGACGTTTGCGCGGCGTTTGACCCGAATTTTACATCGCCCTTTGACAAGCAGAACACCCCCTATGCGGGCGGAGGAATCGCGATCATGAAATATACCGGGGCTCGCGGGAAAAGCGGCTCCAGTGACGCTTCGGCGGAGCTTTTTGCGAAAATCGTGAAAATCATGGACGATTCATCGGTTTCCTGGCAGACCGGCGAGCTCGGAAAGGTGGACGCGGGCGGCGGCGGAACAATCGCGCAGTTTACGGCAAATCTTAACATGGATACGATAGACGCCGGCGTTCCGGTGCTTTCGATGCATTCGCCGTTTGAGGTTGTTTCCAAGGTTGACCTTTACGAAAGCTACAGGGCATACAGAAGCTTTTATATGCATAATTAAAAAGGTGAGGGTGCGTGATGAACTGCACCCTCGCCTTTTTATCGATACATTTTTCTGTAGGTTGACGGCGGAACGCCGAAATGTTTTTTGAAAGCGGTGTTGAAATAGTATTCGTTGTTATAGGAGAAAATTCGGCTCAATTCGGAAATCGCCGTGTCACTGTCCTTGAGAAGCGAGCTGATTTGAAGCATTTTTTCGTTTGTTATGTGCTTCGAAGGGGTAACCCCTTCGGATTTCAAGAAAATTCTTGTAAGCTGCCTTGTGCTTAAATGGCAGTATGCCGCAACATCGGAAACGGTAATTCCTTCTTTTATGTTGTCGCTGATGAATTTCTTTGCGAGAAAAAGCCTGTCGTTCGGGAGAACGGAGTCAAGGCCCGTGCTTTCCTCGCGGCTGAAGCCCGAGAGCCTTGACAACATAATCAAAAGCTCAAAAATTCGGTTTTCGATGATTGCGGACGAAAGCGCAAGCCTTTTGTTGTATTCCGAACGGATAAATTCCGCCGATTCGATTATGTCGGGCGTTAAAACGCCGCAATACACCTCATCGCCGAAAAAATTATCCGCGCCGAAGGTCAGCGAAAATTTTTTCAAGCCGTCCGACATGTGAAGAACGCGATGCCTCGCACCCGGCGGGATTACGATAAAATCACAAGCCTTGAGCGTGCGCGTATTTCGGCAATATTCATAAGCCTGACTGCCCGAGGCGATAAGATGTATTTCGTAATCGGTGTGGAAATGAGATTTTGATGTCGTTTTTTTATAATCGCTTTCGTAATCAAGGCTTTTGAAAAAGCAATTTTTGATTCCGAGAGAGCTTAAGGCTCCGGTTGTTTTCTTGCCGTCCTGCCTGTACAGTATCCTCATAAAAGCATCACCCTCTCAAATTTTAGCACAGCTTTTCGAATAAAGCAATACATGTCTTAAAATTATAAAAAAAAGTCCGTTTTTTGAATTTACAAAAAGCTCGGTAATGTATATACTTAAAGCATGGGCGGCCGTGTGCCGGCCGTATAAAAAACAAAGGATGTGATTTTCATGGAAATGTTTACAACTATGATAACTCCGTACAAGGCGGACGGAACGGTTGATTACGAAACCGCCGAAAAATATGTCGATTTCTATTTCGAAAACGGGTTGGACGGCATTTTCGCGGTGTGCCAGTCAAGCGAGATATTCTATCTCTCTCTTGAGGAAAGGGTTAAATTAAACAAGCTTGTTTACGAAAGGGCAAAAAAACTGGAGCGTGAAAGCGGAAGAAAATTCACTGTTGTGTCGTCCGGCCACATTTCGGATACGGCGGATGAGCAGGCGAGGGAGCTTAATGCGGTTTACGAATCCGGAACCGATGCGCTTATTTTAATCACAAACAGGCTTGATATAAATAACGAAGGCGACGATGTATTTATCAAAAACGCGGAGGAGCTTTTAAAACGCTTGCCGAAGGACGCAAAGCTGGGGTTGTACGAATGCCCCTCGCCTTACAAAAGGCTTGTGACACCCAAGATATTAAACTGGTGCTTATCGACGGGACGGTTTTACTACATGAAGGATACGTGCTGCGACCTTAAGATGATAAAGGAAAGATGTGAGCTTTTAAAGGGCAGTGAATTTAAGCTTTTGAACGCAAACTGCCAAACGCTTACGCAGAGCATGCGCTTCGGCGGCGCGGGCTATTGCGGCATAATGTGTAACTTCCATCCGAGGCTTTATTCGTGGCTCGGTAAAAATTTCGAAAGTGAGCCCAAAACGGCGGATCGGGTTCAGTCGCTTATCGGAAGCCTCGGCTTTACCGAGGTGGGCTTGCCTTATCCCTTGACGGCAAAATATCATATGGGTCTTTGCGGCATTCCCACGGAAAACGTTGCCAGAAACAGAAAGAGCGAGGAGCTTACGGAATACGTTAAGGACTGCGTTGAGCAGATGAAGCTTTTAACGGACTCTGCCGAAAAAGCACTGGAAGAAAATTAACAGGGAGGAAAAAGCATGAACGGTAAAAAAAATACATGGAGCTATGCTCCGTACAGGCCTTATTTAAGAAACGTGGGGGACATTTACATATGCAGAATTGTGCCCTATGAGAATAAAATCCACTTCGAGTGGCTTCCCGAGGACGGCGAATGCACGGTTTACTTAAGAAAAAGAGGGGAAGAAGAGTTTAAGCTTTCGGGGACAACGAAAAAGGCGGAATACGATATCGAAGGCCTCGAAACGGAAACGGATTATGAGTTTTATGTTGCCGCGGGCGATAAAAAAAGCCTTGTGCGCCTTGCGAGAACGGGAAAAAGCGTCGGCACCGTCGTAAACTATCTTCATCCGGACGATACGGCATATTCCTTTTCCGGAAGATATTTGTGCTCACCGTCCCTTGTGCGCCATCCCGACGGATATCTTCTTTCGTCGATGGATGTTTTCGCCGGCGGCCATCCGCAGAATTTAACGCTTATTTTCCGCTCGGACGATAACGGCGAAAGCTGGCATTACGTAAGTGAGCTTATGCCGTGCTTCTGGGGAAAGCTTTTCGTACACAGAGGCGAGCTTTATATGCTCTCCTGCTCCACGGAATACGGAGATCTTCTTATCGGAAGATCCTCCGACGGAGGCAAGACCTTTTCGGCTCCCGTAACGCTCCTTCGCGGCTCAAACGGAAAGAACGGCG
>CAZRUB010000041.1:4476-9533 GCA_964603185.1 uncultured Ruminococcus sp. | reverse complement strand
CGGCATCTTTCGGCTTGTCGGCTTTGATGGGCGAAAAGCCCATCTGCACCCTCCGTACCAAAATCTGCTCAAAATTCCATCATTTTCAGGTCGCAGAATTTTGAGAGAGCAGATTTTTGGTTGCGCAAGGCAAAAACGCAGGTAATGTAATGCGGATTACCGAGTATTTAAAAAGAGCGAAAGCGGAAATCCGCCTTTCAAAATCGGGGTTCGGATTATTCTCTTTCGGATAGGGCATGAATATCGAGCTTAGTAAAAATCGGCGTCGTTTACCAAACGATGCCGATTTTTTAAAGCCTTCAGCATGAAAGCAAATAGGACATGATAAATGCCGCGGCGTTTCCGAAAGCAATAATACAAACGGTCGAAAAAACGGAATAAGGCGAAACGAATACGGAAATTGCATAAAAAAGTATCACGGCTGCCGAGGCTCCGAAAAGAAGGGAGAGAGTCTTTACGAAAATGAATTTTTTTAAATTTGTGTGACTGAGCATATATTCGCATACTGAAAATACCATAAACGGCAAAGACGTTAAAAGCCGAATAAAAATCAGGTTCTCACTTGACGGAGTAAATATAAATTGTATCGTTAAGCCGAATAAAAGAGAAAAAACAAAGCACGAAAAATACCTGAGCTTATTGTTCAAAGAAAATCCCCTCCCATACAATTTATGCATTTGGGGAGGGGAATAATTACATGAAAAGCGCTTTTATTATTTCTTCGATATATTCGGGAGAAATATCACCGGGACATTTTGAGAGGGAGCGGTTGTTTTTAAGCCTCGGCCGAATATCCGAAAGCTCCTTCTCGGTGAAGCGTATTTCCGGAACGACTGTCAGGTCGGCCGCAAGTGCTCGGATTTCTTCCTCCGTGCGGCAGAGCTCATCATAAAGCAGAGCCGATTTTTCCGGCGCCCACTTGGAGCAGTGCATTAAATATGCCGGGAGATAAACGGCGCAGGCGTTACCGTGGGGAATGCCGAATTTCTCGGAAAGATAATAAGAAAGAGTGTGACACATTGCGGTGCCGGTTTTTTCGATTGCAAGCCCGGCATAAACGGAGGCGAGATAAAGGCTTTCGAAATCCTTATCGTCCAGCCCGTCGGTACCGTAGGCGGAAATTGTTTCGAATTCGGGAATTAAAAGCTTTATCGCACGCAAGGCAAAGGTATCGGAAAAATCGTCCGCCAGGTTGTTGAACCAGCTTTCGAAGGAGTGGCACAACGCATCGAGGGCGGTGGATTTTATGACAGATGCGCTCATATGTGACAGATATTTAGCGTCGCCGAGCGCCAGGGCGGGAAGAAGGGAATAATCGGAAATGTTTTTCTTTCTGCCGTCGGAGCCGGTAATTATGGAATAACGCGTAACCTCGCTTCCGGTTCCGGCGGTTGTGCCGACAACGGCAATGGGGTAGGGGGAGATTTTGAATTTGTATGAAAAAATTTCTTCCTCCGAAAGCTCGGGATTGGCGCTTATTAAAGCCGCCGCCTTTGCGGCATCCAGTGCGCTTCCTCCGCCTATACCTATGAAAAAGTCGCAGTCGGACGCGACGGCGCTTTTTGCGGCGCGACAAACCGTATCAAACGAAGGGTTTTGCTCCACCTCGGAAAAAATTTCATACGAAAGCCTTGCGGCCGCAAGGGCCTTTGTTACATCGTCAAGAGCGCCGGTTATTCGTGCGGCCGAGGGTGTTGTTATTATCATTGCTTTTTTGCCGAGTGAGCAAAGAGCCTCGGCATTGTTTTTTATCGCATCGTGTTCGAATATAAATTTTGTCGGTGAATAGAAGCTGTGAGTCATTTTTTTACCTCCGTACAGTTTAAAAGCATATAGCCTATACGTTAAATTATACTTGCGTATGTGCTTTTTGTCAATAATAGTATTTTAATTTACTTTAGATTGCGAAGCTTGAAATTTTATTAAAAAACGGCTTGTAATTTATAAAGAAGCGTGGTAAAATTAACTTGAATATACAAAAGGGGGAATAATGCTGTGAATTTAAAGGATAAAACCATCAATTTTCTCGGAGATTCTATAACAGAAGGAAGCGGCGCGTCGTCAAAGGAAAAAAGCTATGTTTCGGTAATCGGAAAAAAGACGGGCGCAAAAGTCGGAAATTACGGTATCGGCGGGACGAGAATTGCCCGTCAGCAGACACCTGACGGGTATGAAGAGCGCGGAAATTTCTGCGACAGAATGAAAACCATGGAGGATGCGGATATTACGATAATGTTCGGCGGAACAAACGATTACGGACACGGTGACGCACCCTTCGGCGAATTTTCCGACAGAACGCCCGACACGTTTTACGGTGCTTGCCATACGGCTGTTTCGTATCTTGCGGAAAAGGCTGCCGGAAGGCCATTCGTTATTGTTACACCTCTTCACAGGCTGAATGAAAATAACAAAAGCGCATGCGGCAAGACCTTGGAGGATTATGTTAATGCGATTAAGGAGGTCGCGAGGTATTATTCGATTCCCGTTCTGGATCTTTATGCCGAATACGGCATCAACCCGGTAATAGACTCGCTTCGCGCGCGTTTTATGACGGACGGGCTCCATCCTTCGGATGAGGGACACGAGCTTCTTGCGGATAAAATAATTTCCTATTTGAATAACATATAATGCGAAAAATGAAAAAAACGCTTTTGATATAAAATTGAGGAGCGTTAAAATTATTTTGAATTTACAAGAAGGAGAACACTAATATGGAATTAAAGGGCAAAACCATCAATTTTCTCGGGGATTCGATAACAGAGGGCGTGGGGGCTTCGTCGCCCGAAAAAGGATATGTTTCGGTAATCGGGAAAAGGACGGGTGCAATAGTCAGAAATTACGGCATAAGCGGAACAAGAATTGCCCGTCAGCAGGTGCCGGACGGATATGAAAAGTGCGGGAATTTTTGCGACAGAATGAAAACCATGGATGACGCGGACGTTACGGTGATGTTCGGCGGAACAAACGATTTCGGGCACGGTGACGCACCCTTCGGCGAATTTTCCGACAGAACTCCCGATACGTTTTACGGTGCTTGCCATACGGTTGTTTCGTATCTTGCGGAAAAGGCTGCCGGAAGACCTTTTGTTATTGTTACGCCGCTTCACAGATTCAGAACGTATGAACCTACAAAAAGTGCATGCGGTAAGGATTTGGAGGATTACGTTAATGCGATTAAGGAAGTTGCAAGGTATTATTCGATTCCGGTTCTGGACCTTTATGCCGAATACGGTATCAACCCGGTAATAGACTCGCTTCGTGCGCGTTTTATGACCGACGGGCTTCATCCCTCGGATGACGGACATGAGCTTTTGGCGGATAAAATAATTTCCTATTTGAATAACATATAATGCGAAAAATGAAAAAAACGCTTTTGATATAAAATTGAGGAGCGTTAAAATTATTTTGAATTTACAAGAAGGAGAACACTAATATGGAATTAAAGGGCAAAACCATCAATTTTCTCGGGGATTCGATAACAGAGGGCGTGGGGGCTTCGTCGCCCGAAAAAGGATATGTTTCGGTAATCGGGAAAAGGACGGGTGCAATAGTCAGAAATTACGGCATAAGCGGAACAAGAATTGCCCGTCAGCAGGTGCCGGACGGATATGAAAAGTGCGGGAATTTTTGCGACAGAATGAAAACCATGGATGACGCGGACGTTACGGTGATGTTCGGCGGAACAAACGATTTCGGGCACGGTGACGCACCCTTCGGCGAATTTTCCGACAGAACTCCCGATACGTTTTACGGTGCTTGCCATACGGTTGTTTCGTATCTTGCGGAAAAGGCTGCCGGAAGACCTTTTGTTATTGTTACGCCGCTTCACAGATTCAGAACGTATGAACCTACAAAAAGTGCATGCGGTAAGGATTTGGAGGATTACGTTAATGCGATTAAGGAAGTTGCAAGGTATTATTCGATTCCGGTTCTGGACCTTTATGCCGAATACGGTATCAACCCGGTAATAGACTCGCTTCGTGCGCGTTTTATGACCGACGGGCTTCATCCCTCGGATGACGGACATGAGCTTTTGGCGGATAAAATAATTTCCTATTTGAATAACATATAATACGGAGGAGATAAAAATGATTGAAAAAATTCCTTACGGTAAGGTTGGAGAAAAAGACGTATTTTTGTATAAAATGGATAACGGCAAGGGGCTTTCCGCCGAAATCATTACGTACGGCGGAATCGTGCGAACGCTTACCTTTGACGGAACCGATGTTGTTTTGGGACGTGACAGTCTTAACGAGTATATGGATAATACCGGCTGCTACGGTGCACTTATCGGCAGAAATTCCAACAGAATAGCGAAGGGTGAATTTGTGCTTAACGGCAAAAAATACACCCTTGCGAAAAACAACGGCGAAAACAATCTGCACGGCGGTCTTATGGGCTTCGGAAAGCGCGTGTGGGACTCCAAGCCCATTGATAAGAGTGAGCCCTCGCTTGTGCTCACACTTGTGAGCGCGGATGGTGATGAGGGCTTTCCGGGTAAGGTGAAGGTGAAGGTTACATATACGCTGACAAAGAAAAATTCAATGGTGATCCGCTATGAGGGCGTGTCTAACCGCGATACCCTGCTTAATATGACGAACCATTCGTATTTTAATCTGAACGGTCATGCCTCGGGTACGGTTGACAATCATGTGCTTAAAATGAATTCGAGGTTTTATACCCCAGATACGGATGAGTGCATGCCATGCGGAACGGTTGAAAGAACCGAAGGAACGCCCTTTGACTTTACGGAGGGCTTAAGGCTCGGAGAGGGCTTTTCGTCTGAGCATGAGCAGATAAAGCTTTTCTCGGGGTATGACCATAATTTTGCACTTGACGGCTTCGGATTCAGAAAATTTGCGGAATTAACAGGAGATATAACCGGCATCAGGATGACGGCCTACACGGATCGCCCGGCGGTTCAGATTTATTCAGGCAACGGAATTGACGAGGAAAGAGTGTGCAAGGACGGCGTTCGTTATCCCGTACACGGCGGAGTGTGCCTTGAAACACAGGTATTCCCCAACGCCATGGAATTTTCACATTTTCCCTCCCCG
>CAZRUB010000041.1:0-4466 GCA_964603185.1 uncultured Ruminococcus sp. | reverse complement strand
TTAAAAAGGGCGAAAAATATGACACCGTAACCGAATTCGAATTTTCGAAGGGAGAATGACATTATGCTGAAAAACGGTGAAAAATGGTTTGACACGGACGGCAATGTCATTCACGCTCACGGCGGGCACATGCTTTTTCACGAGGGCTTCTTTTATTGGTACGGAGAGGACAGACGTGACGACATTTATGTTTCGTGCTATCGCTCAAAGGATTTAAAGACATGGGAATTTCGCAATCATGTGCTTACCGCCGCATCACCCACCGAGGCAACCAGGGTCACGGCCGACTTAAAGCTTAAAAGTGACGACGGAAAAAAGATCAATCTGGAGCGGCCGAAGGTGCTTTACAACGAAAAAACCGGTAAATTCGTAATGTGGGCACATTACGAAAACGGTACCGATTACAGCATTGCCGCCGCGGCGGTGGCTTCCTGCGACACGCCGGACGGGGACTTTTGCTATCACGGCGCATTCAATCCCTACGGCAACATGTCACGCGACTGCACGCTTTTTAAGGATGGCGACAAGGCGTATTTTGCATCCGCAAGCCGAGATAACAAGGATTTGGCTGTTTATCTTCTGACGGATGATTATTTGAACGTTGCGCGTCAGGTGAACACGCTTTTCCAGTCTGAATACCGTGAGGCACCGGCATTTTTCAAAAAGGACGGAAAATATTTCGTGATAAGCTCATGGTGCACCGGTTGGGCGCCCAATCAGGGAACCTATGCTTATTCGGATTCGATGGACGGTATTTTTTCCGTCAACGAAAAATTCGGTGATGAAACCACCTTTAGGTCACAGAGCGCATTTGTGATTCCCGTGGAAAGAAACGGCAAAACCGAATATATCTATTTCGGCGACCGCTGGGGAGGAAACGGCGAAAAGTATTTTGAGTCCACCTACATTGTGCTTGAAATAAAATTTGACGAAAAAGGAATGCCCTATATTGAATATTCGGATGAGGCGTGCCTTTGATGAACAGAGGGTTTATCCATAAAAAAGAAGGCCGCTTCGAATATCTTTTAAGTCCGTTGCTTTTGAACGAGGGCGTGAAGCACTGCTTCACAACAAGGCTCGGGGGTTATTCCGAGGGGCACCTTTCCGAGCTGAACTTGGGCTTCTGCCGCGGAGATAAAGAAGAGGCTTTAAGAAAAAATTTTGAAGTTGTGGGCAAGGCATTGGGCTTTGATATGAATAGGCTTTCGGTAACAAAGCAAATTCACAAAACAAAATCGGCATATATCGCGTCGCCCGTCCTCCGCTCCGAGGGGTGCGATGCACTGATTACGGATAAGCCCGGAATACCGCTGATGAGTTATTCGGCGGATTGCGTTCCCATCCTTCTTTACGACAAGAAGAACAAGGCGGCAGCAACGATTCATTCCGGTTGGCGCGGCACCGCCGCAAAAACAACGGCGTCGGTTATACGGGACATGAAGAAGCAATTCGGAACAAAGGCGGAGGACTTGATTGCGGCGATAGGGCCGTCCATAGGCGCTTGTTGCTTCGAAATACAGAAGGATGCGGTTTCGGAGTTCGAAAAAAATTTTGAAAGCATCGGGTTTATAAAGCGAGAGGCTGACGGAGTGCACTATAAGGCTGACCTTTGGGAAGCGGTGCGACTGACGCTTACGGAGGTCGGGGTTCCGGATTTTTCGATTGACCTTGCGGCTGAGTGCAGCTGCTGCAACGATTTATATTTTTCATGCCGAAGGCAAAAGGGAAAATTCGGTGCAATGGGAGCGTTTATAGAATTATAATACAGGGAAATAAAGGATTGAAGCTATGAAACGGTTTTTGGCGTTGATAATGATGGTTTCCTTGCTTTTAACCGCCGGATGCGGAAGGAATAAGGTCGGCGGAGAAACAACGGATGAAGAGGGTGCAAAGGGTGATGTTGTGTCAATGACGGAGCATAAACCCACAATGCTTGACGGCGGAGTTGTGAAGGTGACTGTAAGAAAGCCCGATACCTTCAACCCGCTTGTTACGAAATATGAAAGCTGCAGAGAGCTTTTTTATCTTTTCTACGACGGGCTTTACACATTGACAAATGAGCTTTCCGCAACCGAAAATTTGGCTGAAAGCTACACCTCGTATGATGACGGAACGGGCGGAATATTAAAGCTTAAAAACGGAATAAGCTTTTCGGACGGCTCGCCGCTGACGGTAAGGGATGTAATATACACGGTGGAGTTTATAAAGGAGCACCCCGCCCTTTACGGAGGGTGCGTCGAAAATATCGAATCGATAACGGACGGCGGAGGCAACACCGTTTATATAAAGCTTTGCGAACCGGAAAGATATTTTGAAGCCATGCTGACGTTTCCGATAATAAAGGCCGATTCTCCGGAGGAAATGTCAAGGCCGATCGGAACAGGTCAGTTTTACTGCTCGGAGGAGGACATCGGATATACAGGCCTAAAATGCGTGAGAAACAATAATTATCACATGGGGCGTGCCTATATCGAAAGCTTTGAGGTCAGCTATACCAATACGGATTTGAAGGCGGCGGCGGCATTCTCGGCCGGTGAAACGGATCTTATCACGGGGACCGCATCCGGCAACAATTCCGGCGACAAGGTTCAGGTTTATAAGGGAAATTCCAATCGCTTTGAATTCTTGGGGCTTAACGTTACAACGGAGTTGTTTTCACAGGTGGAAGCACGCAGGGCACTGTATGAGGCAATAGGAAAAATGAAGCTCTCGGAAGCTACCGAAAAAGCGGAATGCACCTCGCTTACACCCATTAATCCGAACGCATGGTTTGCATCGGAAAAATCACAGACGGAGGGTGATGAGCCGCGGGGCATTCTCGAAAGAAATTCGTGGGTGATGGGCTCTGCCGGTATATACGAAAGGAACGGCATTTCCTTTTCGTTTAAAATACTGGTAAACGAGGATGCCTCCGACCGAATTGCAATCGCAAGATATATATCGGGAGAGCTCATAAAATACGGAATATCGGCTGATGTAACGGTTCTTTCGTACGAAGAGTATGCCGAAAAAATAGCTTCCGGCGAGTATGACGCGTTTGTGGGCGGATGTGCAATAGGCAATGCCGCAAATATCGGATTTTTGTTCAAAACCGGAAAGGAATCGAATGTTTTCGGATATTCGGGCGGCGTTATGGATTTAAGGATTGACGCACTTGCGCTTGCCGGAGAGGACGAGCTTAAGTCGGAGGAGAAGAAGTTTAACAAGGTGTTCGCCGAAGCGGCACCGGCGGTGGGACTGTATTTTAAGAACATTTACGTGACGGCGAAAAAGGAAATATACATTCCTTCGCTGAGTCCGACGGGAGTGTATGTTACGGCGTATACGTGGTATTTGACGAAATAAAGGACGGTTTGTCTTAAAAAAACAATTGCAATACGCAAAAAAGTATGCTATAATGAGATGTGCATCGATAAGGTGCGGCACCCTGCAAGGTGTGTTATTCTTTATAATCTGATGAAAGGCAGCTTGATGAAATGATAACCGAACCTATTGTATTTGAAGAGGGCAAGGACGGTGCTCTTCATAAATCGAATTGTTATTCGAAGCTTTTGGAGGAAAGAAAAATCTTTCTGTTCAATGAAATAGATGATGATGTTTCGCTTTCAATAGTATCGCAGCTTCTTTATCTGGAGGCCTGCGATCCCGAGAAGGAAATATATATTTACATCAATTCTCCCGGTGGGAGCGTAAGCGCCGGGCTTGCCGTTTATGACACCATGAAGATGATAAAGTGCCCGGTTGTAACGGTTTGCATGGGCTTGTGCGCTTCCATGGGTGCGGTGCTTTTGTCAGGGGGAACGAAGGGCAAAAGGATGAGCCAGAAAAACGGCAAAATTTTAATTCACCAGGTTCTCGGCGGAGTCGGCGGCCAGGCAACAAATATGGATATCCATACAAGGGATATGCTTAAAACCAAAAGGCTTTTGAACAGTATCCTGGCGGAAAACACCGGGAAAACCGTGGAGGAAATCACAACCGACACAGAGAGAGATTATATCTTAACCGCGGAGGAAGCGGTAGCCTACGGAATAATTGACGGTATAATATAAAAGGCTGCAAAAACGGAACAGTCCCGAAAGGTGCAGTGTCAAGAGTAGAGCAAAGCAATTAAACATAACAAAATAACATAAATTATCATTAAGCCGTTTTCGTGTGCTCGGAAACGGCTTTTGACTTGTAAAAAACAAACAGAAAAAGGAGTTAAAAGAACTATGAAATGCAGATTTACAAAATACGCAAAGGAACATAATTTGATTTCAAACCTTGACCGCAGGCGTTTAGAAAGTAACTGACGGCAGTTTTAGGTAAAAATGTCAAGTCAAGACTTGTATGCAAGCAACGAAAAATCCGTTTTTGATATAGGTGATGTATTTATATTAAATATGCGGTTTTAGGGGTGTAAAGCGGCAATTTTGAGCAAAAAAATATCACGCACAAAAAATGCGTGAAAATCTGCTTTTTCG
>CAZRUB010000040.1:0-9682 GCA_964603185.1 uncultured Ruminococcus sp. | reverse complement strand
CAACTTTTTTTTACTTGAATCCTCTTTCTTTTGCCAATTATTATTTTACACTAAGTTGTTAATCCTCATTACTTTTGTGTTAAATTGTCAATAAGCTCCGTTTCAATCGCCGTGAGCTTTATTTTGTCTTTCAAAATTTCCGCACCGCGTTTTGCGAACAGATAGCCTATGGAATTGCATCGGATAATAGGTTTTTATTCATTTAACATTTTCCCTGAAAAGCATTTCACAAAACGCCTGCTCCTTTTTGCTTTCAAGACTGTTCAAAAAAGTAATTTTCCCGGCAACGCCGTCGGTTTTCAAGGCGTTTATTTCTTCAAGCCGTCTTTTCGTTTCCCTTGCGGTTCCCTCGCCGCCGTCAAAAATTTCAACGCACGGTCCCAGGATTTTCTTAATCGTTCCAACTACAAACGGATAATGTGTACAACCCAAAACCACCGCATCCAATTTGCCCGTGTTTTCAAAAAGTGAAGCTATATAATTCTCCAGTTCTTCCCCGCTCAAGATTCCTCTTTCCACATAGGTCGCCAGCTTATCGCACGCAACGGGAATTATTTTTGCCCTGTCGGAATAATGCTCGGTAAGCTGCTTGAATTTGCATTCACTTAGTGTAATAGGTGTTGCCATTACCGCAACCACCGCATTTTCTTTATAAAGCACGGCCGGCTTTAATGCCGGCTCCACACCGATAATAGGCATGGCATACTGCGCCCTGAGCTCCTCAACAGCCACACTTGTGGCGGTATTGCACGCAACAACCAAAGTCTTAATCTTTTTCGCGGCAAGATATTCAACATTCTTTTTCACAAGACGTTTTACCTCTTCCGGCGTTTTGCTTCCGTAAGGCGCATTTTTACTGTCACCGAAATATATGTAATTTTCATGCGGCATAATGGCATAAAGCTCTTTCAAAACACTTATGCCTCCCACACCGGAATCCATAACCCCAATGGGCCTTATATCACTCATACAATCACTCATTTTCTTCTGTTGATATTTCGTATGCAAGTGTCATCAAGCTGTCGCTCAAGTGAACATTTTCAACCGGGAGATGGCTTGTAATTTCCACATGCGAAAAATTCCATATTCCCTTAACCCCAAGTGCTTCAAGCTTTTTTGCAACCTCGCTCGTCCCTTGTCCAGGTATTGCAAGTGCGGCTATATCAGGCTTGTATTCTTCGCAAAATTCTTCCAGCCGCTCCATCCCGGTAACCTTAAGCTTGCCCGCACTTTTTCCTATCATTTCGGGATTATTATCAAAAATTCCGATAAATCTGAAGCCACGTTTCGAAAATCCCGGATAGTTCAAAAGCGCATGTCCCAAATTTCCGGCTCCGATTATTATCACCTTGTAGCATTTATCCAATCCGAGAATTTTGCTTATTTCACCCTGAAGCATTTCCACATTATAGCCGTAGCCCTGCTGTCCGAAGCCGCCGAAGCAGTTAAGATCCTGCCTTACCTGCGATGCCGTAAAGCCAAGCTTCTTGCTCAGCACCTGTGAGGATACGCGTTCAATCTTCATATCCTTAAGATCCGTCAAATATCTGTAATATCTCGGCAGTCTTCTTATAACCACAAGCGGAACGTTTTTTTCCATATTAATCTTCCTCCCCGTTATATGCAACAAAGCGTTCATCGGTTTTTGTTATTTCAGCCTTACCGCCCGTTGCCTCCGTTAAGCTTTTTTTCATCAATTCGTCTTTTTCCTCCGTTGCGCACACATAAAAGCTAACACCGGAAGCATATTCGACATTCTCAGGCTCAAGACCAAGCCTTCTTAACTCATATTCGGCTTTTCCGAAAAAATGATAATCCGTTTCAACCTTGAAAACATTTGAATAAACCATTTTCACACACTCCGCCTCTGCCACGGCGTCCGATGCACTTTTCGAATATGCGCGAACAAGACCTCCGCCACCCAAAAGAATACCTCCGAAATACCTCGTCACAACCACAACCGTATCCGTAAGCTCCTTTTTTCTCAGCACGTCCAAAACCGGCATACCTGCCGTTCCCGAAGGCTCGCCGTCGTCCGAAAAGCGCATTATGTTGTTCTCCCTCACAATATAGGCATAAACATTATGCCGCGCATCGGGGTGTTTTTTCTTGATTTCGTTCACAAACGCCAGTGCCTCTTCTTCGGTTTTAACAGGTGAAGCATACCCTATGAAACGTGATTTTTTTTCGGTAAATTCAACCGCCGCCGATTTTCCGACGGTTTTATAGCACCTCATAGCGTTTGTACCTTTCATACGTTATATTATCAAGCAAGGCCTTAACCTTTGTTCCTTCTTCAACGTATTCCACGGAAAGAACAAGTTCGTTTTCGTGGATGGACGAAACTATCGCACCTTCACTGTACGGTATAAGAAGGGTCACGTTTTTCTTTTTTCCCGGAAGCTCATCCTCCATCGCTCTTAAAAGGTCACAAATTCCGTCGCCGTTTTTCGCGCTTATTCGCACCGTTTTCGTAAAGCCGAATTTGCCGCAGCCTTCATTCTTCGCCATGTCAAGCTTGTTAAAAACCCCTATCACCGGTTTATCACCGCAGCCAAGCTCCTCCAAAAGCTTTCTGACCACTTCGATATGGTTTTCCATCTCGGGGCTCGATGAGTCGATTACATGCAAAAGAATGTCGGCGGAAACCGCTTCCTCAAGCGTGGACTTAAACGCCTCTATAAACTGGTGCGGCAATCTTCTTATAAAGCCGACCGTATCGATTATTCTTACCTCGCGCGAGTCGGAAAGCGTAAGCGAGCGGCTTGTCAAATCCAGCGTTTCGAAAAGTCTGTCCCTTGCCGTTACCTCCGAGCCCGTGAGCGCATTTATAAGTGTGGACTTTCCGGCGTTGGTGTATCCCACGATAGCGGCAGTCATCACTCCGTCCTTTTTTCTTCGTTGACGTGAAAATCCGCGCCGCTTCTCAATTTCCGAAAGCTCCTCCTTAAGCGAGCTTATCCGCCTCATTATGTGCCGTCTGTCAGCCTCCAGCTTTGTTTCTCCCGGCCCCCTCGTTCCTATTCCTCCGCCCTGGCGCGAAAGCCTTTTTCCCATGCCGTACAGGCGCGGAAGCGTGTAGTTAAGCTGCGCAAGTGCAACCTGTATTTTTCCTTCTGCGCTTTGTGCCCTCTGCGCGAATATATCCAAAATCAGTGTGTTTCTGTCAATAACGCTTACTCCGCCGAGTGCATCCTCGATATTCCTTATCTGGGCGCCGGATAAAGCATCGTCAACCACAACC
Source organism: uncultured Ruminococcus sp. (assembly GCA_964603185.1). GTDB lineage: Bacteria > Bacillota > Clostridia > CAKSNL01 > HGM11501 > HGM11501. Next base: position 6,438 of record CAZRUB010000040.1, on the reverse strand, counting down.
ATTGTCGCGCCGAGTGTTTCGCATGCATTCTTCAGCTCCTCAAGCTTACCTTCGCCGAAATATGTTCCCGTTTCGATCGTATGACGATTCTGCACCAGCTCTCCCACAACGGTTCCGCCGGCAGTTTCCGCAAGCTCACAAAGCTCCCTCATAGATTCTTCGGTTGTATCGGAAAGACTGTCCGCCTTGTCGGTATGAACTCCGGCTATGACAATCCTTTCTTCCTCCTTTAAGGTATCCTCCATATAATCCTCCGTTTTTCCGATTCTGCATATAATTACCACAGTCTATACTATCATATGGTAGTATATCACATTTTATCCGATATGTCAAAAACATTTCCCGGGAAATAAAAAAATGCGCCCGTATATCGATACGAAGCGCATTTTTTCAGCCTTATATTCAAGCCTTTTCGGCAAAAAGCTTTTTGATTACAAGAAGCACCGCAACCATAAGCAAAATGCTGAAGGGCAACATTATGTAAGCACTCTTAACAAAGCCCGCTATAATATAGCATACAAATGATACCGCGGCAACCAAAAGAGCATAAGGAAGCTGTGTCGTCACGTGGTTTATGTGATTTGACTGACTTCCCGCGGATGCCATAATCGTGGTATCGGATATGGGCGAGCAATGATCGCCGCACACCGCACCTGCCATACATGCCGAAATTGCGATAATGCAAATGTTATTGTCAAGTGCATTGTTGCCGAAAATCGCAAGTACAATGGGAATGAGTATTCCGAATGTTCCCCATGAGGTTCCCGTTGCAAAAGCAAGGCCGCACGCAATCAAGAAAACAACCGCCGGAAGAAGAACAATCATCTCTCCCGCATAATTTCTTACGAATTCCGCAATGACAATCTTTGCTCCGAGAGAATCGGTCATTGTTTTAAGCGTCCAAGCGCAAGCCAAAATCATAATAGCCGGAACCATTGCCTTAAAGCCCTCGGGAATAGCCTCCATGCAATCCTTAAACTTCAAAACTCTTCTTATCATAAAATAAATTATGCTGAAAATAAGTCCCGCAAATGCGCCGATAACCAAGCCTATCGAAGCATCCGCCGCAGAGAACGCAACAATGAAATCCTTATACCCTTCACTGCCGGCCGTGAAAAATCCGCCGGAATAGACGAGTCCGAGCACACATGCGACGATCAATACCGCAACGGGTGCCACAAGATCCCAAACTATGCCCTTGCCGTTATCATCGGAATTTTCGGCCGCACGGAAGATTTCAGCATCGTCGGAAGAGAAAAGATCCCCGTTTTCGGCATTTTTTTCATGCTTTTTCATGGAGCCGAAATCAAACCTTGCGATTGCCAACGTTATCATCATCGCAATCGTTAAAAACGCATAAAAATTATAGGGTATTGCCTTTATGAAAAGTGAAAAGCCGTTCTGCCCCTCCGGCACAAATCCCGCAACGGCGGCAGCCCACGAGGAAATCGGCGCAATTATGCAAACCGGCGCCGCAGTTGCGTCGATTATATACGCAAGCTTTGCACGTGAAATCTTAAATTTGTCCGTTACCGGGCGCATTACCGAGCCGACGGTAAGGCAGTTAAAGTAATCGTCCACGAATATAAGCACACCCAGTGCAACCGTCGCAAGCTGGGCCCCAACCTTTGTTTTAATGTGCTTTGCCGCCCATCTTCCGAATGCCGCAGAGCCTCCGGCCTTATTCATCAAGGCAACAATGGCTCCCAAAACAATTAAGAAGAATATAATTCCGATGTTGTAAGAGTCGGCAACCGATGTAACAAAGCCGTCCGCAAAGAGATGGTCTATGGTTCCGGAGAAATTTCCTCCCGCATAAAGCACGGCACCCGTCAATATCCCGATAAAAAGCGAAGAATAAACCTCCTTTGTTATCAGAGCAAGCGCAATTGCGATTACAGCCGGAAGCAATGCCACCCATGTCGCATACACCCCGATGTCCTCCCTGGCGAGCGAAAGCGCCTTGTCAAGGTTTTCGTCAAAGTCTTCGTCACTGTCAACGTTTTCGGAATAATTATCGATATATTCCCAAGCGTCAAACTCGTCATTCTCGATATCCGCAAGTGCATTTGTCGCGAACGAGAAAACAAGCGAGAAGACAAGCAACAACAAAAGCAAAAGCCTTGAGCCGTTTGTGTTTTTCATTTTTTCTACCTCCCAAAATTTCTTAAAAACAAGCCGAATTCGCAAAAGCATGCGACATTATCGAAAAGGCTCCCATCCGCTTTCTTCGACAGAAAAATACCTGCTTTGCCGCCCTTCGCATATATCGGCAAAAATTCCTTCGGTTACACCGTATTCGGCAAAAGCATCAAAAATCCGCCGTTCACGTTCGCGCCTCTTCCGCTCATTTTTCCATAATTTTATCACAAAGGGCATTTTACGTCAAGTGCTTTTCGGCTTTTTTCGCTTTATTTTTCTTCAGGATTTATACTCGGGACTATGATCCGCCCGGGCGATAAAACAAATTATACTTGAAAAAGCTTATTACTTATGTTATACTTAGGCTGAAGAGAAGGAGTGTTATTCATGAAAAAAAGTCCCGTTAAGACCTTTTTAAAATCAATCTTTATAACTCTCGGAGTTTTGTGCTTGATATACGGATTGCTGCAGCCTGCTGTCTATAAGTTCGGGCGCGACGCCGATGCTGTATGCGACGGTATTGACTATAAGCCCTCCGCCGTTTCCGATACACTTTACGATTATACGGTTTCTTATCATTATTTTGCTTCCGGCAAGCAATACGACGGCACCGTTTGCTTTACCGCTCCTTACGAAGAAGAATTCTTCCGCAGTCATTATACCGTGAAATATATGCCGCTTTTTCACTTTTACGGCATTATTGACTTGAATTATAAAATTCCCCTCGCGACATACATAGCCTGTGCGGTCGGCCTTCTATTCTTAATCATCGGCATTTTCATACGCACACAAAAAAAAGAAAGGGTCATTCCGCTTCCCCCCGAAAAGCTTTTTCTTTGCCCGATTTGCCGCCAAAAAATTGATTACGACAGTATATATTGCTCCCACTGCGGCAGAAAAATAGTTTAAAAAGAAAACGGAATTTTGAAGCTTCAAAATTCCGTTTTCTTTTGCCCTCGGCATTATCCTCCGAAGGTTATTTCGTGCGTTATGTCCTTTACCGCACCCTTTTCAAGGGCTATTATTTCCGCCTTTTCTTCGATTTTGCCGCTTGCGTCCTTAAAATCCGGCAGTCCGCTCCACGGCTCTATGCAAAAGTACCCGTTTTCGGGAATTGTCCAAAAAACAAGATTGTTCTGTCCCTTAAAGTTAACGGTTACGATTTTTTCGCCGTTCCTGCCGACCAGCGAAACCTCCTCCGACCTCAAATTTCTGAAAACAAGCGAGTCCTTTGAAAAATATTCTTTTTTAAGCGGAAAATACGTTATGTCCTCTCCGATAAGCTCCGTCCCTCCGCTTAAAAGCGGTGCTTCGATAAGATTGTTTACAAGCGTTTCGGGCTTTTCGAATACTATCGCGTAATCCTCCAAAACGCCCTCGTAAGCATAGCTTTCGTGGGAGCCGACCGAATAGTACATGGTCTCTTCTCCCTTATTGACAACCCTGTAGGTAACGCTCATTCTGTTTTCGAAAAGCCTGTATATAACATAAAGTTCATAGGAAAAAGGATAATTTTCTTTATATTTTTCCGTTCCCGTCGCCTTAAAAATCACCTCCTCCGTACTTGCGCTTTCAACCGCAAAGTCAAGCTCCATCGCGAAGCCGTGCTTCATAAGCGTATATTCCCGTCCTTCGAAGGTGTATTTTCCTTCCTTCAGCGACCCGCAAATCGGGAAAAGAAACGGTGCCTGTCTTTTCCAAACATCAAGCCTGCCGCACCAAAGGTATTCCCTTCCCGCGCTGTCCTTGATGCTTTTTGCCTCCGCTCCCCTGCAGCTTATTTTCACGGTGAGTCGGTTTGTTTTAAGTGTAATTATTTTATCTTCCATTTCGTACTTTCTCCTCCGATGCCTGAAAAACGCGGTTTTTTCGCTTTCCTGCGGCATTTATCCTTTGAATGCGATCGCGAATTTCTCCGACAAAATTAATATGTATGTATATTTTATTAAATTCTTCGCGCCTTCTCATAATCCTTCCTTGTCACAAATATTTTCATGCAGCTTTTTTATTAATTTTTGCAAGTTTTTTAATAAGTATTGCAAGGTTTTCGTATTGACAAAATAAATTCGGCCATGTAAAATTAACACGGATTAAGCAATAAAGAGGAGGATATTTTATGCATAATATAGACAGGCTGATTCAATCTGTTTACGATATTGTAAAGTCGCATGAACTTCCCGACGGCGGATATGCACGCTGGATTTGGCAAAACAAAGATAACACGCGCGAGCTCGGCATAAACCCTTACGGCTGCGCGGATGCCGCAAACATTTTATACACAATCGGCCGCTTCCCCAAGGACGAGGAAACACGCAGGCGGTGCGTAAATGCTCTTCGCGGCCTCCAAAGCCCCGAATCCGGGCTTTTTGTTGAGGCAACACACCATCCGATACACACCACCGCCCATTGTATCGCGTCACTTGAGCTTTTTGATGCCGAGCCCCAATACAAGCCCTTAGAGCTGTTAAAATATTCAAAGCCGGAGGACTTGATTAATTTCCTGGAGACTTTGGATTGGGTTAACGATCCGTGGAACATGTCGCATCGCGGAGCGGGACTTTTTGTTTCCATGGTTCTTACCGAGAGCGTGGACAAGAAATGGCAGGATACTTACTTTAACTGGCTTTGGGAAAACACCGACGAGAAAACCGGTCTTTTAAGAAAAGGCGCCGTAGGTAACGGAAGTGCCCCCCTTTTCCATCACTTTGCCGGAACCTTCCACTATATGTTTAACATCGAATACGCTAAAATGCCGCTTCGTTATCCCGACAAGGTGATAGACACACTTCTTTCCTACTACGATGACGAGAAGACAAGATACGATTTAAGCCGACAAATAGGCTTTCTTCCGGTTGACTGGGTTTACTGTATCACGCGTGCAAGACGGCAGACGCCGCATCGGTTTGACGAATGCACCGAGGCTTTGACCGATTTCGCCGAAAGATATATCGAACGTCTGCAAGCCCTTGATTCGGAAACCGACGACGGTCTTAACGACCTTCACGGTCTCTTCGGCGCGTTATGCTGCCTCGCCGAGCTTCAGCAGGCGCTTCCGGGCTTCATAAAAAGCGAAAAGCCTTTAAAGCTTGTTCTGGACAGGCGTCCGTTTATATAAACAAGGAGGAATTGCAATGAATTACAATGAGTTTTCTGATAAGGTTAAAAGCAAGCTTTCCTACGTTACGGATGAGGTGGATTTTTCTTATCCTTACATAACGAAGGACGGTCTTTATAAAAACGCAAAGCCGAGTCCCTACGGTTGGGTAACCGGCTTTTACGGCGGTATTCTTTGGTATATGTATCTGCTTACGGAGGATGAAAAATATCTTAAGCTTGCAAAAAAAGCGGCGGAGCGCTTTGATGAGCCGTTAATGGAATATAAATCGCTTTCGCATGATGTCGGCTTTCAGTTTTTGCACACCTCCGTTGCCGATTATCAAATCACCGGTGACGAAGCCTCGAAGGTCAGGGCGCTTCATGCCGCAACTATTCTTGCGGGGCGCTACAATCCCACCGGGCGTTTTATACGCGCATGGAACGACGATATCAGCATATACAGCGATTTGCCGAGATCCGGTTACGCTATCATCGACTGTATGATGAACATTCCGCTTTTATACTGGGCAAGCGAGGTTGTAAAGGATCCCCGTTTTCGTCAGACAGCGAACAATCACGCCGATACCGTTATCAATACCTTTATACGCGATGACGGCAGCGTTAATCATATTGTTATTTTCGATCCCGAAACAGGTGAGGTTTTGCAAAAGCCCGCAGGTCAAGGCTATGCGGAGGGCTCATCCTGGACGAGAGGACAGGCCTGGGCAATTCACGGCTTCGCAACCGCATATCACTACACCGAGGAGGAGCGATATCTTGACGCGGCAAAAAAAATTGCGAATTATTTTGCCTCCCGCTTAACGGACGATTACATGCCGATTGACTTTTGTCAGCCTTCGGAGCCGAAATGCGCCGATTGCAGTGCGGCGGCAATCGCCGCCTCCGGCTACCTTGAGCTCTTGAAATACTGCGATGATGAGATATTCCGAAAAACGGTTGACAAACTTATGAATATACTTTACAAAAACTGTGATTTCACGCACAACACTCAATCGATTTTGCAAAACTCCAGCGAGATGTATCACAGCAAGGCCGGATGGCACCGCGACATGATTTACGGCGATTTTTATATGCTTGAAGCGCTTGTAAGACTGAGCGGCGGAGATGTGCTTTTCTATTAAGCCGCATCAGACGATGGGGTTGTAAAAAAACATCCCGAAAAAAAGGACTACAAATCCA
>CAZRUB010000039.1:0-9886 GCA_964603185.1 uncultured Ruminococcus sp. | reverse complement strand
TGTTATTGCGGCGGGGGTTATATACGCGGCATTCAACCTTCCGGTAAACAGCGGAGATGCTTTTTTGTTAAACGAGCACACAAGGGAATACGAGGCGATAAAATACAAGAACGGTTTTTTAACCTTTGACGGTAAGCTTTTGGCTTTTTATGAAACGGACATGTCGCAAAAATGGGTCGTTTCCACGGAGGAAAGCGAAGCAAGCCTTTCGGTTAGCGGCGATATGATTTTGTTATATTCCGCCGATTCGAATAAAATTTATATTTATGATGACGGGGCGCTTATATCCGAATATGCCTCCGATAAGAAAATACGAAGCGCCGCGGTGAATAAATCAGGGTATGCGGTCGTGCTTTCGTCGGACAGCGGATATAAGGGGCAGTGCACGGTCTATGATAAAAGCGGTAAGCAATTGGCGCGTTATTCATACGGTAAAAAATATATATTGGCGGCATATCTTGCGGATGACAACAAAAATCTTTTCATGAATGTTGTGGACGAAGCCGAGAATATGTTTAAGGGAAAGCTTTTGTTTGTCAACATTGATTCCGGAAAGGTTAATGCGGAAAAAGAAACGGAGCAAATCGCTCCCTTTACGGTCATGGCCGATAATATGATTATCTCAAGCGATGATGAGGGGCTTAAGCTTTACAATAAAAAGGGCGATGAAAAATGGAGCTTTTCTTATGACGGAGGACGTGCGGAGTACATAAAATATTCAAATAAAATCATTACGGTTGTATTGAAGGGCTATGAAGGTGCGGGAACCACAAGCGTGTTAAGCTTCGGCACCGCGGGAAAGCTTAAAGGACACTTTGCTTCCGAGCATCCGGTGGATGCCTTGGATGTTTCAAGGGGCTACGCCGCGATTAAAACGGGAAATGAAATTAAGCTTTTGAATAAGCGCGGAAACGTAACGGCGGTTACCGATTGCGATGCGAACACTTATGAAATATTGCTTTACGAAAGCAGGAACAGAGTCTTGACGCTTTCGGGCTCTGCGGAAATTAAAACCTTTGGGAGGTAGTTTTGAAGTGATTGTTGATATAATTGCGGTTGCTCTTGTTGCTTTATGCGTTGTGGGAGGCATAAAAAAAGGCTTTGTTAAAGCTTTTTTCGGCACGCTTTCATTTATCCTTGCCTTTATTTTGACCTTTACTTTTTCGGATTCCGCATTTAGGTATGTTTCCGAAAGCAAAATCGGTGAAATGATTTATGAAAAAACCGCGGTGAATATTGTTCAAATGCCGGAGGATGCCGAAAATAAAGGCTTTTTCGATGAGCTTATCGATAAAAAAGGAATTATGGAAAAGGCGGCGGCGGCACAAAAAAGCGTTTCGGACGAAATCGGCGACACGGTCATAAAATTATTGACAAATGTTGCGCTTTTTGCGGCAATAACCCTTGCACTTAAAATTCTTGCTTCGATTTTGAATTTTGTCGCAAAGCTGCCCGTGCTCAAAAGCTTTAACCGCGTCGGCGGTTTGCTGGCGGGTGTGATGAACGCATACATCGTATTAACGGCTTTTTCCTGCTTGATGACGTTTATCGGTGCGGCATCGGTTTCCGCCGCAATAACCGAGCAGATGAATACGTCCAAGGTTGTAAGCTGGTTTTATCTTAACAATCCGCTTATTTGAGGTGATTGGGTATGAAAAGGATTTTTTCTTTACTGCTTTGTATATCACTTGCCTTCGGCACGGTTATATGTGCCGAGGAAAGCACGGAAGCTTTTGAAAGCTGCGCGCTTTACGTAAACGGCGAAAAGATAGCCTCTTGTAATGGGGATGAGCGGCTTCCGATAGGCTCCGTGAGCAAAAGTTTTACCGCAGCCATCATATTAAAGCTTTGCGAGGAAGGCAAGATATCGTTTGACGAACCGGCGGTAAGCTATCTTTCGGAGTTTACCATGAACGATGAGCGGTATAAAGATATAACCGTGAGAATGCTTTTGAACCACACCTCCGGGATTTACGGCTCAACCTTAAAAAATGCAATGCTTTACGGAGAATACAGTGCATGGAACCATGACAACATTCTTTCGCTTTTGTCGGAGCAGAGGCTGAAAAACAAGCCGGGAGAAACGTCAAGCTATTGTAATGACGGATATTCGGTTTTGGAAATTCTGGCAGAACGCGTCACCGGAGAAAGCTTCGATTCATTGATAAAAAAATACATAACGGTGCCGCTTGCGCTTTCGGACACGGTTACGGGGAGCGAATACAAAGGGGAAATCAAGGATATAGTAAGTGCGACGGCTTGCGGAGGAATGATTTCCACGTCGGAGGAGCTTTGCGTTTTCGGGTACAGCCTTTTATCCGACAACGGGCTTTTGACGGAAAATTCGCGCAATGAAATGACAAAAAGCTATTCGGAGGACGAAGGAACGAGCGATTACGGACTCGGGCTTGATGATGTGAGCATGTACCCGTTTGATAAGCTTGGCATAAAAGCCTGTTGCAAGGGCGGAGATACGCTTTATCACAGTACATCGCTTGTGATTTTACCCGAGCTTGGGATAACCGCTTCGTTTTCCGCAAAAAACAGTTCAAGCCTTTATTGCCGTGCGGAGGCCGTGAAAATTGTTATCGATTATCTTTCGGAATATATGGGCATCGATGTTGAATATTATGATGCTGTCGCGGCCGAGAAAAAAGATAAAGGCGACATCGAAGAATATAAAAAATATGAAGGGCTTTATGTTTCGAACGCAGGCGAATACAAATTCAAGATTTCCGGGGAATACGGTATTTTAGAGGATTTATATCGCGGAACACGCATAAAATACGAGTATATCGGCGGAGGGAATTTCGCATACAGGGGCGAGATTTTGTATTTTGACGGTGATGCTTTGAAAAAGCGGGGCATGATGGCCTTAAACGGCAATTTTATGCTTCCTTATAATTATTGCTTTGCACAAAAGAAAACGGACGGCGGGAAGAGAAGCGCGGCCTGGGATGAAAGAAACGGAAAAATTTATCTTATTTGCGATGAAGTATATAATTCCGCCTTGCTTATGAGCGGACTGCCGCTCACAAGCATATTCTTTGCCGACGGCGTGACATCGTATGTGGGATATATGAAAATAACGGGTGATAACGAAGCGGTTGCCGACCTTAACATATCGGGAGGTATGGGGCGCGACCTTTCGGATGTGAGCTTTTTTACGAAGGACGAAAAAGAGTATGTTAAGGCGCAGGGCTGGATTTTTACGGATTCTTCGTCCGTGCCGGATATATATGACGGCATGCATTCGGTTGCCACGATTGCCGAGGACGGTTTTATAAAATGGTATCGCGTCGGCTCTGCTTCGGGAAAAACACTTACCGCCGATATACCCGAAAATTCGGGCATAACGGTTTATAACGCAAAGGGCGAAACGGTGTTTTCTTCATTATCGGAAAACCATGGGTGTGTTCTTCCGGAAAACGGCTATATTGCTTTTGCCGGAGCCGTCGGTGCCCAATTTAAAATAATGCTTAATTAATTCTTGCACTTGCCTTGAAAGTGTGTTATAATACTCAAGGTAAGCTTTGTTAAAAAATCAGAGTAGGCTTTTTCGCGTGAAGTGCTGCGGAAACGGGGAGTTGTTCCGCGGACGAAAACGGCATATCGCCGTTGCGGTGAAAAGGCCGCATCCCGCTGTGCATAATGCTTTATGTGGGTGGATTGATTTATCTGACTTCGGAGGTAAAAAATGAAGGTGAAGAAACTCGGCGTAAAGCAATTATGTATAATTGCTATGCTTCTTTCGATTACGGCGGTGTTGTCGTGCGTTTCGGGCGGCTTAAGAATCGGAAATGCCGTGAAATTTTCAATAAGCTTTATATCCGTTTATGTTTCGGCTGCTGTTTTCGGTGCCTTATGGGGCGGATTTGTGGGCTTCGCGGCGGATTTGATATCTTTTGTCATTAATCCGACGGGGGCTTATATATGGCAGCTCGGCGCTTTGGAGTTTTTATACGGTGCTTCGTACGGTGTTTTTTTTCACGGTAAAAGAAACGACGGAAAAAGGAAGGCTCTTTCGGTGCTTTTATGCGTCACAGTTCAGCTTTTAATAAATCTTTTTGTGAAAACATATATTTTAATGTCACTCGGGTTTATGCCGCAGATATCCTTTGCGGCGTGTGTTTTGGCAAGGCTTTTATCCTGCCTTTTCATGGCGGCGATTCAGTTTGCGGTCATTTATATAACAGAGAAAAAATATATAGCCGGACTTTGTAAAATGTCCGAATAAAAGAAGGGGGCTTTATCATGGCCAAAGAAGAAAAAAAATATTTTGAATTTAACGGAAAGCCTTTTATAAGGCGCGGAAACATTTTGTATTACGGTAATCCTCAGGACAAGTATATTGTGAAATTCACCGTTAACAGTACCGTGAAATCCGGAGAAGAGGATATTGCGGATTCCGTTACGGTTCAGCTTACCACGAATACATTGGGAGAAGGCAAGGAGCGTGTTATCAAGCAGGCCAATCGCGACGGTCTTTACAGGGCGTTTGACGTGGGAGAATATTGGCTTAAGGATGCACTTGAATCCTTAAATTCCGGGAGGTAATTTTTAAAATGTCATTTTGGAAGGATAATGCAAATTATACCATGCTCTGCGATTTTTATGAGCTTACGATGGCTAACGGTTATTTCGAATGCGGTATGAAGGATGATATCGCATATTTCGACATGTTCTTCAGAACGATACCCGATAACGGCGGCTATGCCCTTATGATGGGAACCGAACAGCTTATAGAGTACATTAAAAACCTTCGGTTCGATGATGACGATATAGAATACTTGAAAAACAAGAAGATTTTTTCGAAAAACTTTTTGGATTATCTTAAAAGCATGAAATTTTCTTGCGATGTGTGGGCGGTTGAAGAGGGAACGCCGGTTTTCCCCGGTGAGCCGATAGTTACCGTTAGGGGCCCCGCAACTCAGGCGCAGTTTGTCGAAACTATGATTCTCTTAACGGTTAATCATCAATCGCTTATAGGAACAAAGGCAAACAGAATTGTGAGAGCGGCGCAGGGCAGAGCGGTTATGGAATTCGGATCGCGGCGCGCACACGGATATCACAGTGCGATTTACGGCGCAAGGGCGGCGTACATTGCCGGGTGCGTGGGTACCGCGTGCACAATTACGGATAAGCTTTTCGGAATTCCGGCCTTGGGAACAATGGCACACAGCTGGGTGCAGATGTTTGATTCGGAATATGATGCGTTCAGCGCTTATGCAAATTGCTACCCGAATGATTGCACGCTTCTGATCGATACATATAATGTGTTAAAATCGGGGCTTCCCAATGCCATAAAGGTGTTTGATGAGGTTGTAACGCCCAAGGGCTTCCGTCCCAAGGGTGTCCGGATTGACTCGGGCGACGTTACGTATTTATCGAAGAAAATCAGAAAAGCACTTGACGAAGCGGGATATCCCGATTGCAAAATAGTTGTTTCCAATTCGTTGGACGAATATATTATAAGGGATACGATAATGCAGGGCGCGTGCGTCGATTCCTTCGGTGTCGGGGAGAGGCTTATTACCGCAAGCTCCGCACCGGTTTTCGGAGGCGTGTATAAGCTTGTTGCTGTTGAAAAGAACGGTAAAATAATCCCGAAAATAAAAATAAGCGAAAACAGTGCGAAAATTACAACTCCGGGCTTTAAAAAGGTATTCAGATTGTTCAGCAACGAAACCGGAAAGGCCATAGGCGATGTTGTTGCGCTTCACGAGGAAGAGATTGATTCTTCGAAGCCCTACACACTGTTTGACCCAACGGACACGTGGAAGAAGAAAACGGTTACGGATTATACGGCGGTTGAGCTTTTGAAGCCTATTTTCAAGAACGGAGAATGCGTTTACAAATCCCGCCCGATAAGTGAGATAAGAGCGTATTGCGCCGAGCAGGTGGATGCTCTTTGGGAAGAGGTTTTGCGCTTTGAAAATCCGCATAAATATTATGTTGATTTATCCGAAAAGCTGTGGACGGTCAAGCATGAGCTTTTGGAGGAGAATTCAAAATAAACTAAAGCTCGGTATAAAGAGGAGGGCAGGCGCCCATCCTCTTTATTGTTTATAAAAAGTTAATAATTTGGTTATGTTATTTGCACAATTACATAGTATAATTATTTTTGTGATTAATTAAAATATGGAGGTTGTCGTATGAAATTCGGGAAAAAGGATTCTACACAAAATGCGGTTTCCCCGAGGGCAAAAACAAAAAAAGGAAAAAAGAAAAAGATTATTGCGATAACGGCAATAGTGCTTGTCATTGCTTTGGTCGCGGGAATTATTGTTTTCAAAAAAAGCGGTAACAACGATGATGTTCGCGAAATAATGACAACGAAGCCTTACTACGGAGACATTTCTTTAACCGTTACCGGTTCGGGTACGGTTGAACCGTATGACAGATACGAAATAGTTCCGCTCGTAACCGGTGAGATAATTCGGTGTAATTATGATGTCGGGGACGAGGTTGAAAAGGATGATATTTTATACGTGTTTGATCACTCCGAGCAGGATAAGCAGATTGAAAGCGTAAAGAATTCCATCACCCGCGCGGAGATAAAAAACAAAATTTATCTCAATTCCGCAGAGTACGCAAAAACGCTTGCAAAGTATACCGTTAAAGCTGAAAGCGACGGTATTGTAAGCGGCTTTGACCTTAAGGCGGATGATGAGGTTTCGGCAAAGAGCAGAGTCGGACAGATACAGGATAAAGAAACATTTAAGGCGATAATTCCTTTCAATGCCGCACAGTGCGAAAAAATTCAGCTCGGCGATAATGCAACCGTAAGCCTTTATCCCTCAATGTATTCGGTCAGCGGTAAGGTTACATATAAAAGCAGTGCCTCCTCGGGATATTCCTCGGGAGCGGTTGTGTATGATGTTGAAATAACCGTCAGCGGCGCAAATATTGCACTTACCGATTCTTCGGCAAGCGCAACGGTATACACTAAGGATGGTGCGGTTGACTCGCCGAAATCCGGCAGTCTTGAATATAACGACCCGGTAAACATCACTCCGGAGGTTTCGGGTAAGGTTTTGGCTGTTTCCTCGGGTGTTAAAAACGGTGCGAAGGTGAAGAAGGGCGATGTTCTCTTTACAATTGACACGGCTGATTTCCTTGAAGCAAAGAAGCTTGCGGAATTCGATTATTCCGATTTACAGATAAATCTTGAAAACGCATACGATAAGCTTGAAAATTATGAAATTACAACACCCATAAGCGGAACCGTAATCACAAAGAACAAAAAGCTCGGAGATACAATTTCGGGCGGCGATTCCGTTACGCTTATGGTAATTGCCGATATGTCGGCAATGAAATTTACGTTCCAGGCGGATGAAACCGACATAGACAAGATAGAAGTCGGTCAGAAGGTTCAGGTTACCGCAGACGCCGTTGAGAACAAAATGTTTATCGGCGAAGTAACGAATGTTGCAACCGAAGGAATTTCGATGAACGGTGTATCGCAGTATGAGGTCGAGGTTGTAATATCCGATTACGGTCAGAACGATGAGGACGGATATTTGCGTTCGGGAATGAACGTGTCGGCTGAAATCATATACGAAAGCGCCGAAAATGAACTTTTGGTTCCTGTTTCGGCAATAACCAAAATCGGAAATGAAGCCTATGCTTTTGTGAAAGGCAACGGAAAATCCGCTACGGGAAGCGATAAAGCTGAAAAAGCCGCCGAACCGGAAAAGGAAATGCCCTTCGATAAAGAAAAAGACAAGGCTCCGGTAAAAGCCGAGGACGACGGCAACGGCAAGGATAAAGCATCGGCCTCCAACGATGAGGAAAGGAAAAATGCAATAAAAAATATGATTGCGGAAAAAACACCCGATGGCTTTACAGCCGTTAAGGTTGAAACCGGCGCGACCGACGGAAATTATATTGCGATATTGTCGGGCCTTACCGAGAATGACGAGGTATATATCGATGAAAACAATAACGTGCAAGCTCCTGTCGGAAATCAGACCACGCAGATGCAGGGTATGATGGGCTCCATGGGCGGCGGCATGGGCGGAGGTATGGGCTCCATGGGCGGCGGCATGGGCGGAGGAAACCGCGGAGGCGGAGGCCCCATGGGCGGCGGCATGGGTGGCGGCATGAGGTAATGCGCGATGATATTGATAAAGGACTTATATAAGATATATCAAATGGGCGACTCTGAAGTCAGAGCGCTCGACGGCATTAATCTTCATATCAAACCCCACGAATTCGTTGCAATAATAGGCCCTTCGGGAAGCGGAAAATCCACCCTCATGAATATGATAGGCTGCTTGGATGTTCCTACGAGCGGCCGGTATTTCCTTAACGGAAACGATGTGAGCAGGCTCACGGATGACGAACAGGCAACGATAAGAAACAAAACGATAGGATTTATTTTTCAGCAATATAATCTTTTGCCGAAGCTTAACGCGAGAGAAAACGTGGAGCTCCCCCTGATTTACAGAGGAGTTGGCGCCGATGAAAGAAGAGAGCTTGCGATGACGGCGCTTGAAAGAGTTGGTATGTCCGAACGCTCGGAGCATATGCCGAAGGAGCTTTCGGGCGGTCAGCAGCAGAGGGTTTCGATAGCAAGAGCGCTTGCGGGAAAGCCGCCGCTTATTCTTGCGGATGAGCCGACGGGTGCTTTGGATTCCAGAACGGGTGCGGAGCTTATGGTTATGTTAAAGGAGCTTCACGCGGAGGGAAACACCATTGTTTTGATAACTCACGATTCGGGTATTGCCCGTCAGGCAAAGCGTGTGGTAAGAATACAGGACGGCGTGATTACGAGCGATAAGGATGCGGACAGTGAGGTGGTTTGCGAATTATATTTTTTTCATCTGTTAAAATGGCATGGGAAAGTATTAAATCAAATAAAATGCGCAGCTTCCTTACGATGCTCGGAATAATAATCGGTGTCGGTGCGGTTATTATTTTGGTAAGCCTTATGCAGGGGCTTACATCCGAGGTGACAAGCATGTTTGAATCCATGGGAACGACGGGTGTCACGGTAAGCGCGAATTATTCTTATGATACACGAAGCTTTACGTATGACGATATTGAGGAGTTTATGTGGGAAAACAGTGATGAAATCGTTGGCTTTTTGCCCACTGCAGCCACAAGAGCTGTGCTTAAATACGGGGGGAGCAATACAACGACCTCCGTAACCGGTGTTAACGAGTATTATGCATCGTATAAAGAGCTGACGACGCAGCTCGGAAGATTTATAAACAGGGTGGATCTTGACAATTGCTCCAAGGTTGCGGTTATAGGCGAATATAACGCAATAGAATGCTTCGGCAGCGTGGAAGAGTCCATCGGAAAATCAATAAAGGTTAACGGTCAGCCCTTTACGGTTGTCGGGGTTGCCGAAAGAAAATCCGATGATGTAAGCCAATACGGCTCCGATGACGTGTGCTATGTTCCTTACACTTCCGCAAAAAGATTTTTGGGAATCGGAAATCTCACAAGCTTTACGCTTATTGCGAAGGATACCGAAAGGGTTGACAGGGTGACCGAGCTTGCGGAAGATTTCATGTACGGCATATACGGGGACGAGGATGACTATACGGTTACGAGCCTTCAGGAAATACTGGAGGAATATAACGATATGATGGGCATGATGTCCGCTATGCTGGGCGGAATTGCGGGAATTTCGCTTCTTGTTGCCGGAATCGGAATAATGAACATTATGCTTGTTTCTGTTACGGAAAGAACCAGAGAAATAGGAATACGAAAATCCATCGGAGCGAAGCGCAGCAGCATATTGGTTCAGTTTGTTGTTGAAGCGATTATATTAAGCCTTATGGGCGGAATTGTCGGAATAATTTTCGGCGGCACGGCGGGATTTTTAATCGGTAAGGTGATCGGAATAACCGCTGTCCCCACTGCTTCGATT
>CAZRUB010000038.1:0-9926 GCA_964603185.1 uncultured Ruminococcus sp. | reverse complement strand
TCCAAAGGAAGAGGTCTCGGAGGTCTTCTGGTTGGACGCCGCGGAGCTTTCCGAGCGTCTATAGGCGAAGGACGGTGAATTTTGCATTAACACCGAACGCTTCGGCCGTGTTCTTAACGAAATAAAAAAAGATATACCGCTGCTTTTTTCCGACGAGCAGCTTGCGGTGTGTATAAAGCCGGCATCCGTTTTATCGCAGAGCGATTCCTCGAATGACGAGGATGCGTTAACGCTTCTTTCGAAAAAGCTCAACGAAAAGCTTTACCTTGTCCACAGACTGGACAGGAATACCGGCGGTGTAATTGTTTTTGCAAAAAATTCCGAAACGGCTTCCGAGCTTTCCGCCATTGTTTCCGATAAAGAACAATTCAAAAAAGAATATTATGCCGTTACGGAAGGAGAAGCGCCGTCGGAGGGTGCCATGCTTGATTTTTTGATTAAAAGCGGCAATAAGGCATATGTCGAAAAAAAGAAACGAAGGGGCGCAAAGGAGGCACGGCTCACCTACAAAAGGCTCGGTTGTGTCGATACGCCGCGGGGAAAGTATTCGCTTCTTTTAATCAGGACGGAAACAGGGCGCTTTCACCAAATACGGGCACAATTCGCTTCAAGAAAGCTGTCCCTTGCAGGCGACGGAAAATACGGAGGGAAGGATAACAGGTGTAAAACCGCGCTCTTTGCTTGCACGTTGGAGCTTCCCCATCCGATTACGGGCGAAATTTTAAGCTTTCATGCCGCTCCGCCTTATGAGTATCCGTGGAATTTGTTTGATAAAAGCTTACTGTAAAAGGAATACTTTATTAAATTATGGTTCCTCCGCCGATTACTGTATCGTTATCGTAAAAAACAACGGCCTGGCCCTTTGTTGCCGCGCGTTGCGGCTCGTCAAAGGTTATTTTTATTTTATTTTCCGCGCATTTTTCGATTACTGCGGGCTTTTCCCCTTGACTGTAGCGAACCTTTGCCTTGCAACGAAGCGCACCGTTAATATCGCTTACCGATATAAGATTTATATCCTCGGCGTATATTTCATTTTTGTATAAATCCTTTTCTTCGCCCAGAACTACCGCGTTACTCTCGGGGTTTACGGATATAACGTAGAGCGGGTGCTTGTACGCAATGCCCAAGCCCCTTCTCTGGCCTACGGTATAGCGTATAATGCCGTTATGCTTTCCCAGCACAAGGCCGTTTTTGTCGATAAAGTCGCCGGGAGGATAGCTTCTGTTTCTGTATTTTTCAATGAAATCGGCATATTTTCCGTTTTCAACAAAGCAAATATCTTGACTGTCATGCTTTTTTGCGTTAATAAAACCGCAGTCCTCGGCAATTTGTCTGATTTCGGATTTTTTAAAGCCCCCCAACGGGAAAAGCGTGTGTGCGAGTTGCTCCTGAGTCAAGGAATAAAGAAAATAGCTTTGGTCCTTTGTCGGGTCAGCCGCTTTCTTTAATAAAAATCTCCCGTTTTTTTCATCATATTCATTTTTGGCGTAATGCCCGGTAACAACATAATCCGCTTCAAGCTCGTATGCGCTCAAAAACAGCCTTTCGAATTTAAGATGGCGGTTGCAGTCCACACAAGGATTCGGTGTTGCGCCGTTTTCGTAAGCGAGAACAAATTTATCTATAACACATTCGGAAAAACGTTCCTTAAAGTTAAATACATGATAGGGAATGCCGAGCTTATACGCAACGCTTTTTGCATCCTCTATATCGGATTCGGAGCAGCAGGCGTCCGTCTGCAAATCATCGTTTATACCGTTGAACAATTTCATCGTTGCGCCGATGCAGTCATACCCCTTGTTTTTCGCAAGATATGCCGCAACGGAGGAGTCAACACCGCCGCTCATAGCAATAAGCGCTTTCTTATTTGTGCTCATAAATTACCTCGTTTGTTATAATTCCTATTGTTTTGGTATGTATTATACTCCGTTTTCGATATGTTGTCAATAGCCATAAGAAAATAAGCTCCGATGCGTTATAATAATATATCCTCCCGCATATATTATTGATATAATATGTGCGGGAGGTAATTAAATGGCAAATGAAAATAATAAAGTTGAGCTGACGGGAATATTGTGCGAGGAACCGATACTGAGCCATCGGGTGTACGGGGAGGGTTTTTACAAAACGGCACTTGCGGCGGAAAGACTTTCGGGCACAAGCGATATTGTTCCCGTTACCGTTTCCGAAAGACTGTTAACCCAATGTCCGCCTACAATCGGTGAAAATTATCATATAACGGGGCAGTTCAGGTCTTATAATAATTATTCGGATACGGGAAGCAGGCTTAAGCTTACGGTTTTCGCGAAAACATTTTCCGTTGCGGAGGAGAACGGTGAGGAGGAGCCGAATAATATTTATTTGGACGGATTTTTGTGCAAAGAGCCCGTATATCGATCTACGCCCTTCGGACGGGAAATTTCGGATATGCTCCTTGCGGTAAACAGGGCATACGGAAAAAGCGACTACATACCGGTAATAGCGTGGAGCCGCAACGCACGTTTTTGCGCATCGCTTCCCGTCGGCACGCATATGAGAATTTACGGAAGAATTCAATCACGCGAATATCAGAAGAAAATCGACAACGATATTTTAATAAAAACCGCCTATGAAATTTCCGCGTCCAAGCTGGAGCTGCCGGACAACGAAGCCATTGAAGAACTTATATGATTTTCATCTAAAAAAGCCTCTGACTGCTCGTCGGAGGCTTTTTCTTTGATTTCGTCATACGGAAGGTTGGGGCCGATGAACAGCAAGGGGCCGCCTCGCTTATTAAGTGATGCAGCCCCTTGTCGACAACTTTATTATTCGTTTTTATATCATTTTCAGTAAGGCATTTCGATTTCATAAATCACGATATCGATTGTGTCGCCGTCATAAAGCTTAGCGAATGCAAAGTAGATATCATCGCCCGCTTCGGTAAATTCGTCAATTAAGCCAACGTAATCCTCGATAAAAACATTGTCAACCTTGATAGCGTTCTTTCTTGCGCCCTGTTCTACCAAGTATATGCTGCCCTTCATGTTTCCGCCTGCGGTTACAAGCTCTGCTAACACATCGGTATCATCCTCAACATACTCTTTTGCAAGATCTATAACCTTACCGGAGCCTATTGCCTTCTTGGAAACAATGGAGCCGTATGCATAAGCCGCGCCTTCATCAAAGTAGCCTTCCGATTTCACTCCGCCTTCGCCGTATTCCGCATCTTCGGTTTCAAAGAGAACGCGAACACAGTCCACTTTGCCCGTCCAGTCGATTGAAATCTCCGCAATCGAACCGCCGCTGAGATTTTCAAAGTCACCAATGTAATAGGAATTGCCTTCAAAGTCAGAGATTTCAAGGTCTTTCTCAGGCACAGTTTCAAGAGTAACCTCCTTGCCGTCCTTATAGCCCTTGATTTCGAAGAAATCATCATAACCATCTGAGCAAAGCTCTGCATAAGAGATTATAAGAAGTGAATCCTTTTCATCAATCTTGTTGCCCGCATCGGTGATTACCATGCACTTGTAGTTACAGTCTTCACTGTCATATTCATAAGCGAAGCCTTCATATTCGCATTCATCCCTGAAGAGTGCACTTGTGACAAGTGCAACCTCCTTCTTCTTTGTTACCGCGGTGATGTCATTACCTACAACATCAATCTTGAATACTACGGTATCATCATCAACTCCGCCCTTGTAGCTGATGTTCTTGAATCTGTTGGAAGACTCAACGTATACCGCTCTGTTTTCGCCGAGAAATTCATCATAAGAGAACACATCCTCTTCAAGACCATTTTCGGGAAGAGTAACAGCTGTAATGCAGCCGTCGGAATTAAGAGCATATTTAAATACTCTCTGCTTTAAAGCGCCGTCGAGTATGAGCTCACCGTCGTTGTCTATCGCAAGCCAGTTGTCGGTATCTTTTGCTATACCTTCTTCAAGCTCATCCGTATCCTTATACCTGACAATCCGTGTGCCGTTTGAATCATAGATTGCAAGCTTTTCGTAAAGCTTAGCGTCAACCCATTCGCCCTTTTCGTTCATAAAGCGAAGCTCGAACTTGCAGCCTTCGAAGTCGGTACCGGTGCTTGCGGCAAGCAGGAAGCCGTAGCTGCCGTCTGTGGGCTCGGTACCTTCGTCGGAACCGTCATCATCGGAACCGCCTTCGCCGTCTTCAAGCTCCACGCCGGGGATTACCATACACTTATAGGTGCCGTCTTCGATGTCATAAGCGAGGCCTTCATATTCGCCTTCATCCTCGAAGAATGCGCTTGTGAGAAGTGCAACCTCCTTCTTCTTTGTTACGTCTTCGATGTCATCTGAGTCAACCGCGAAAACTATTGTGTTCTCGTCAACGCCGCCGCTAATGGTGGTGCCTTCGAAGCTATCATCATATTCAAGACGTCTGATTGCCGTGATTTCGTCTTCGGAATTAAGGGCATACTTAAATATTCTCTCGGATTTATTAAAGTTACCTCCATATATAAGCCAACCATCGGTGTATAACTCAATGTTTTCATAAACATCATAAGCATCTTTGAACCTAACTACCTGTTCGCCGTCCGAATTATAGATTGCAAGCTTCCCGTTAAGCCTTGCGTCAACCCATTCGCCTTCTTTGTTCATAAAACGAAGAGTATAGCCTTCGGAAAAGCCTTCTTCGGTGTTTACTGAAAGCAAGAAGCCGTAGTTGCCGTCTGTGGCCTCAACTCCCACCTCGGAACCGTCATCATCGGAACCGCCTTCGTCAACTTCAAGCTCTGCACCGGTGATTACCATACACTTGTATGTGCCATCGTCATAGTCATAAGCGAAGCCTTCATATTCGCCTTCATCCTCGAAGAGTGCACTCGTGAGAAGTGCAACCTCCTTCTTCTTTGTTACGTCTTTTACATCATTTGAGTCAACTGCGAAAACTATCGTGTCCTCATCAACGCCGCCCTCATATTCAATGCCGTCAAACTCATTTTGCGTTTTGTTGTATTCTGCGCCACTGAATTCATCATAGCTGAATTTATCTTCGCTAAGCAGGGAATAGGGAAGCTTGATTACCGTGATTTCGCCTTCGGAATTAAGGGCATACTTAAATATTCTCTGATTCTTGGCGCCGTCAAGTATAAGCTCGCCGTCTGGGCTTATCGCAAGCCAGTTGTCGGTATCTCTTGCTATACCTTCTTCAAGCGCATCCGTATCCTTATACTTCTTCATCTGTACGCCGTATGCATCATAGATTGCAAGCTTCTCGTAAAGCTTGGCGTCAATCCATTCGCCTTCTTTGTTCATGAAACGAAGAGTATATCTTATGCCTTCGGAAAAGTCTTCTTCGGTGTTTACGGCAAGCAAGAAGCCGTAATTGCCGTCGGTAGAATCTTTTGACTTCATGTAAGCAATTCTGCCACGGTGGTTAAGATAGAACGTTGCGTTGTCGCTTCTGTGAATATCGTCATAGTTCACGGCGGATTTGGCGTATATCGTTTCGCCTATCTTGTATTTGTTCTTGCTTGCGCTCGCGGTGACAACAAATCCTTCCACCTTATCGGAGGATATATAAACCTTAACCACGGTGGAAGCCGCTAAGGTATCATCGTTATATACAATGGAAAGAACATCGCCTTTTGCAATATCGGAGAACAACGCGCGGGCGCCGTTCTTATAAAATATCACATAAGCTTCGTCGGCATTGGGATTAAGCGTGAACGTGCGGCCCGAAATCCTGTCCTTAATCTTAAACTCATCGGAAATGATTGTTTTAACCACACACTCGTCGTCAACAGTCTCTTCGAATATGTAGTCATAATATCCGTCGCCGTCATTGTCAACAAACTTAATTGCGCCTTCATCGTTGTAAGACCATTCATAGCAATACTCAAGAAGATTTATCACTTCGTTCGCATCGAGGTCATCGTCATAAATTCCGTTATAATAGTATTTGACGTAATCATTTTTAAGAGAAACCTTGCCGATGGTTGTGTCGTAATCATTAATATTTGCATAGTATTCAAATGAAACATAGTCAGCCTTCTTGTCCACACCGTCTTCGGCAAAGCTGTCAAACGTCACCTCAAGAGTGTTGTTCTTGTTGGCATTGGGCGCAATTGCAACAAGCTTATCGGTGCCTTCATCGAAATTTTTAACATACGCAATAACGGAATAGCCGATATAATCCTCCGCACCCGTGCCGTCAGCAGCTATAGTATAGGTTCTGTCAGTGTCATCAAGACTGTAATAAATCCCGGAGGCCTCAAGCTCCTTAAATGTCATACCGTTGACAGCGTTAACGGTAATTTCGATATATTCATTGTCCTTATCTATCGTTTCATGGCTGAGGAAGGTATCCGTCACAACGCCTTCAAGCATCGTAACCTTATCATCGACGTATTCGGGAGGGCACTCAACCCAAGAAGCATAAATATAAAGCTCAATAATTATTCTTGTGCTCGTCACGTCATAATTCCAGCCGCAGAAGAGGTATCCGGAGCGTGACGGAGAAGGAATATCCTCGGGGTTCATCACATCACCGAATTTAACGGTAACCGTTCCCATACAGTTTTCCTTGCCTTCGGCATCCTCTTTATCGTTATAAAACCTCACGGTTTTGGGAGGGATGTTTCCGACCCATATGGTGCTTAAGCCGTTAAGCTCAAAGCGAACATACTGAACGTTGTCGATTAAAACCACGGTTCCGTCTACCGTTTCGTCGACGCCGTTTTTGTTGGTATGCTTTGCGGAAAATACATATTTCGAAAGATCGGCATCTTCCGAAACACCAAGCTGCTTTGCCGAAAGCGTAACGGTAACATCGCCCACGGGATGTACCGGGGTATCATCAACGCTGAGGTTGACATCCACTGCCGTTACGGTTACATCGGTAATGCTTTCCGCTTCTATTTCCAGATTTGTCGCAAACGCTTCTTTTGCTTCGTCGGTTGCTTCGGTTACTTCCTCGGACGACCGTTCGGAATTTTCGATGGATAATGTAATTTCCGCCGATTCCTCTATCGGTACCTCATTGCCCTCGTTATCCAAAAACACAGTGTTTTCGGCATTTGTCAATGCAACGGGATTGTTGCCGACCTCCGTTGTCATAATATCCTTGGCGCTTACCTGTGCGGCTTTTTCCACTTCGCATTCCGCGGATACAACGCCGTTGTATGAGCCGGTACCCGTAAACTCGGCCTTAATGGTTTTACCCATATCCATAGTCGTTACGGTGTATGTGCTCGTTGCGTTTTCTATTTTGTTGCCGCCTATTGTCCAGACAACGGTTCCCGTTGCCTTGGAGGGTGTTATCGCAAGCGTAAGTATATCGCCTGCCTTTGCGGTTGATACAGCGGCATTGTTCGCTTTAAGCTCCGCTCCGGTAAGCTTCTTTTTGGAGGAAGAGGAGGAACCGCCTCCGCCGCCGGACGAGCCTCCCGATGAAGCCTTTTGGATTTTGTATTCAACACTCAGCACATTTTTGGAGGAAATGCCGTTCTTCACCGCAATTGCCTTAAGTGCGGTGGTTTTGCTTACGGAGATTTCCTTTGTGTATTTTGTGCTTTTCGCAGTCGGTGTTGTTCCGTCTGTGGTGTAATAAATATCCGCATCCTTTGTTGCGGTCGTAAGCTTAACCTTTTGCGCAGCCTTATATTCTCCGCCGTTTACCGAGGCTATCGGCGTTGCGGGAATTTTAGAGTCTTCGCTCTCGGTTGCCAAAGCGTTATATGACATAACGGCAATATCTCCTCTTGTTGCCGCTTCGCCCTTTTTGCCCTTCAAATCGGAGGTGATGCCCTTTTTTTCCGCAATTTCGATATATGCCCTTGACCAATCTTCGGCGTCAATCCGCACATCCTTTGCGTATCCCGAGGCGCAAACGATCATCTTTATTGCTTCCTCGTATTTAACATCATCCTCGGGGCGGAATTTACCGTCGCCGTCGCCCTTTATAATGTTCAAATCGGAAGCAATATTAATATATCCGCTTGCCCAATGGTCGGCCGCAACATCGTCAAATGCCGTTTTGCCCTTTGACTTTTCGGCATCGGCCTCCTTATCGAGCATTCGGCAAACAATTGCCGCCATTTCGGCTCTGCTTACCGATTTTTCCGCGCCGTATGTTCCGTCGGGGTAGCCTGCGATAATTTCCAATTCTTCCAATACGGTTGCGGCCTGTGCATAATAATCCGTGCTTTTTATATCCGAAAAAGCGGTTTTTTCACTGTCTGCCGCAAAGATATTCAAGGGTACCATCAAAAGAGTTGCAAGAACCAAGAATATACTTGTCATTTTTCTCATAATCAAAACATCCTTTCATTGATTTGTATTGCCGTATACTAACCGCGTTTTTTGTGATTAGGCTCAACCCTCCTTTC
This sequence comes from uncultured Ruminococcus sp., assembly GCA_964603185.1. Taxonomy (GTDB): domain Bacteria; phylum Bacillota; class Clostridia; order CAKSNL01; family HGM11501; genus HGM11501. The sequence goes on along the minus strand of CAZRUB010000038.1, from coordinate 1,588 downwards.
GATTTGCTTTATAAAATGCCGGCAATACACGACAATTAATATGTAAATTTCACTTACACGGAATTTATTCGGAGGGCTTTTTGTCGCTTGCCCGTGAAATGCATTTAATCCACATAATTGTTATTATGTGGATTAAATTGAATACAGAGTGCCGTTTGTTCATCCTTCAAGGCACGAAAGCAAAACCGGTTTAAGGGTGATTTTTCAACCGGTCTGTTTGCGATGTCTTTTTTGCCGTTTATCTAAGAAAAAAACCGAAATCCAATACAGATTTTATTGACTTTTTATTCCGTATATGCTATAATTTCAATGCAAGCTTACATGATTTATTCGGTAAATGCTCCACATAATAACAATTATGTGGATTTTTTATATCAACACCTTAAAAGCCCCAATTTTTCAATCTGTCTGCGGCAGACTTCGCCGGTACTCATTGTATAAATTCTCGTTGTGTTTACCGAAGAATGGCCCAAAATGTCCGCGAGGCGGGCAATGTCTTTTCGCACACTGTAATATGTACGGGCGAAAAGGTGACGGAAATTATGCGGAAATACCTTATTGCGGCTTACGCCGGCGTCCTTGCAGATTGATTTTAAAAGCTTCCATATGTAGCTTCTGTCAAGCGGTTTGCCGGTTCTTGTTACGAACACGGAGCCGCTTTTTATATTGTTTTCTTTAATGTATCCCTTTAACATCTTGCAAAGCTCCTTCGGCAGTATTACAATTCTCATTTTCCCCTTGCAGCTTATTACCGCTTGTCCGCATTTTACGGCGGATAGGGTTACATACTGTAATTCCGACACCCTGATTCCCACAGAGCAAATCGTTTGCATAAGATAATAAAGCTTTTGATTTTTCTTGTTTTTTGCCGCGGTAAGCAGCCTTTCATATTCCGCCTTGGTCAGCTCCTTGTCACAGCTTGCAAATATCCGTCTTTGAATTTTTAATGCTTTTATCCTGATATCGTGTCGATTCATGAACCCGAAAAAGCAATTCAAAGAGGATATTGCCGCATTTACACTTGCGGGGGCGTATTTTTCGCAAAGCTCCTTTTTATATTCCAAGGTCAATGCCTTTGTCAAGGCTCTGCCGCACAGCCACTTCATAAAGAAAGTAACATCACGAACATACTTTTCCGTTGTGTTCTCACTCTTTTCCTCCTCAAGCAAATATTCCTTGAATTTCAAAATACTCTCATTTGTGATTTTCTTCATCCGAATCAGCTTCCTTTCATATCGATATTTTATCACCTGCGGTGATTTATATTATTACAAAATTTAATGCCCGAAGGACGAGCCGAAGCCGTAACGGACTGCTGCGAAAACAAATAAAAACAAAGGGTTCGCCTCACTCATTCGGTGAGGCAAACCCTTCGCTGCGCTTTTAAATGCGTTATTTTGCTTTTTTGTCAAGAGCAACATTTCTGAAATAGATTATAATGTTTAATATTATTATCGCAAGATTAATAAGGTAAACGACAAAAACATAATTAATTTCCCCGGAAAAAATTTTTGCGGCGATGCCGGCAAGATATCCGGTGAAAATCAGAAGAATACCGAACCCTTTTTTTAAAAGAGATGTGTCGGTT
>CAZRUB010000037.1:0-9991 GCA_964603185.1 uncultured Ruminococcus sp. | reverse complement strand
CTCACTTTTTTTTCGTACCTTACCAAGGTCGGTTTTTCCGAAATCGAGGTGGGCTTTCCCGCGGCCTCCGAAACCGAATTCCGCTTCGTCAGACGGCTGATAGATGACCGCTTGGTGCCCGAGGGTGTGGCCATCCAGGTTTTGAGTCAGATACGTCAGCACATAATGAAGAAAACCTTTGAGGCGATTGACGGCGCACAAAGCGCAATTGTACACATTTACAATTCAACCTCCCGCGTTCAGCGTGAGGCGGTTTTCGGCTTTTCGGTCGAGGAAACCGTTAATCTTGCCCGCGAGGGCGCGAAAATGTGCCTTGAGATGGCAAAATCGGTGAACTGTCCGCACCTTATGTTCGAATATTCTCCCGAAAGCTTTTCCGCGACGGAGCCCGAAATTGCCCTTATGACGATCAACGCCGTTATCGACGAATTTCGTCCCACGCAAAATAACAAGCTTATCATAAATCTTCCCGAAACGGTTCAGCTTTCCACGCCCAACGTGTACGCCGATATGGTTGAATATATTTCATCAAGCATGCATCTGCGCGAAAACGTGATTTTAAGCATACACACCCACAATGACCGCGGCTGTGCAATCGCCTCCTCCGAGCTTGGCGTTCTTGCCGGTGCGGACAGGGTTGAGGGCACGCTCTTCGGCAACGGCGAGCGAACCGGCAACGCGGATATTATGGTTATGGCGTTAAACCTCTTTTCCCAGGGAATTGACCCCAAGCTGGAGCTTTCGGATATGGCGCACCTGGTCAAAATGTATGAGGACAGCACCAAAATGCCCGTTCCTCCGCGCCATCCTTATGCCGGGGAGCTTGTTTACACCGCTTTTTCCGGCAGTCATCAGGACGCCATAAAAAAGAGCCTGGAATATTCCGCCGCTCATTCTCTCCCGAAATGGCGCAATCCCTATCTTCCCATAAATCCCGAGGACATCGGCCGCGATTACGAGCCCATAAGAATAAACAGCCAGTCCGGTGCGGGCGGAATACGCTATGTTCTCGAAAGCAAATACGGAATTTACGCTCCCAAGGATATGATAACCGAATTTGCACTGTGGATAAAAAATATTTCCGACCGCGAGGCGTCGGAGCTTTCGCACGAGTCAATATATCTTTACTTTGCCGAAAACTATGTTTCGCGGCAGGACAGCCTGGCACTGCTTGATTACCGCGTAACCGTTGCGGACGGAATAACCAATATTACCGCTTCCTTCGGCGGCGAGCTTGAGGGCGAATACTCGGCAACCGGAAACGGCCCTCTCGATGCGCTTAACAATCTTCTTTGCCAAAGCCTTAACAAGGAATCGGAAATCGTGTCCTATTCGGAGCACGCCTTGGAGCAAACCGCAAGCTCACGCGCGATGGCCTTCATTTCACTCAGGGTGGACGGTAAAATTTATTACGGCGCCGGAGTCAGCACCAACATCAACACCGCCTCCATGGAAGCGCTCATGTCCGCATATAACCGAAGCAAACAAAAAAACGCCTGACGGCGTTTCTAAGCCGACCTCCGAAGGTCGGGCCCCAAATCCAATGCTTCGGAGGTCGGTTCTTTACGGAAAAACAAACAACCGCGTCCGCGGATAAATGCGTATAACCGAAGGGCTCAGCCGATAATCGCGCCGTTCCTTCAAAAAAGCATTCTGCTCCGATAGTATCGTCTGTTGGTTCAAGGCACCCCGAAAAATCCCGAAAAGATGTCTTGACAAAAGCGAAAAAAAATGATAAAATCAAGGTAAAGTGTGTAACCGAAGGGTGTAAGTCCGACTGCGGATTTACACCTTTTTATTTTTCAGGGGGTATTTATGGAGCATATCAAGCAAAACAAAATGGCGGTCGAACCGCTTAAACGGCTTTTTTGGAAAATGGGTCTGCCGATGATTGTTTCAATGGTCTTGCAGGCCTTATACAACGTCGTGGACAGTATTTTCGTAGCGAATATTAAGGGCGTGGGGGCCGCGGCAAACGAAGCCTTGACCCTTGCCTTTCCCGTTCAGATTTTGATAATCGCCGTCGGCGTGGGAACCGGGGTCGGGCTTAACGCCCTGTTATCAAAAAGCCTCGGCGAAAAAAACACCGAAGCAGTCAGCCGAATCGCCGGCAACGGCATCCTTCTCGCCGTTATCATCTATGCGTTTTTCTTATTTTTCGGACTGTTCTTTTCCGAGCGCTTTATTGCACTTTTCACAACGAACGCGGATGTTTTGGAAATGGGAACGGTATATTTAAGAATCTGCACCTGCCTTTCCTTCGGCTCAATCGGATATACGGTATATGAGCGCTTCCTGCAGGCTACCGGAAAAACCGGCTGCTCCACAATCGCTCAAATTTCAGGTGCCGTCGCAAACATCGTTTTGGACTATATCTTTATTTTTCCTCTCGAAATGGGTGTTGCCGGCGCGGCGTGGGCGACGGTTATCGGGCAAATAATATCGCTTGCCGCAGCCATGCTCCTTCACTATCTCGCAAATCCCGAAATCGGAGGGGGCATAAAATACATAAGGCCGGACAAGAATGTCATCGGCGGAATTTACAAAATCGGTGCCTCCGCGGCATTAATGCAGGCCATGCTTTCGGTTATGATGGCTGGAATGAATGCGATTTTGGGAACGGCTAACGCGAATCCCACCGTTTTGGTGGGCTCCTTCGGCATATATTACAAAATTCAGCAAATCGCACTGTTTTCGGCGTTTGGGCTTTCCAACACGATAATAACGCTTCTTTCGTTCAATTACGGCTTAAAAAGCAAGGAGCGCGCTACCCTTTGCGTAAGGTACGGCATTACGGATACCGTCATTACGACCCTTGTGATTGCCGTGTTGTTTCGGCTTTTCGCAAGGCCGCTTTCACTCCTTTTCGCACTTTCCGGCGGCTCGTCGGCGGCTCTTACGGACGTTTGCGAGGGCGCTGTTAAAATTGCCGGCACCGGCTTTGTCTTTATGGGCTTTACCGTTGCGGTTCAGGGCGTACTTCAGGCGCTGGGCTATGCCGTAAGGCCGCTTATCCTGTCTTTTCTGCGGCTTGCGGTTTTCGTGTTCCCGACGGCATATCTTTTTACTCTCTCGCCGAACGTCGTAAGCATCGTTTGGTGGACGTTCCCCATAGCGGAGGCTTTGACAAGCCTTTTTTCCGCCGCTTTCCTTGCGGGCGCCGTAAAGAAAAAAATCGCCTCACTTTAGCCCGCCCGCTCTGTTTAAGCTCCGGTGCTTTTTCAAAAAAACTATCCGACACAAAATAAAAATTACCCGGAATAATTTTCATAAGCCCTTCCTCCGCATATGAATTAAGCCCTCTTAAAGGAGGGCTTAATATACTTAATCACGGCCTATTTATGTTTCGCATGGCCGGCAACGAATAAACCTTAAGAGGAATATCCTCTCGGTAATATTATTATACCCGAAAAAGGTTTTTATGTCAATAGATTTTAAAGCTTTTATTCCCGACGGCATATCTTTTTAGCCGAACGTCGTAAGCATCGTTTGGCAGACGTTACCCTTCCTCTCGCCTTTGGTGCTTTTTTGATGCATTGACAAAAAAATACGGCAATGCTATACTGAAGCAAAAACAAACAACAACGGGAGGCTTTTTATGAACAAGGATACATACAATTTCGGTGCCGCTTCGTCACCCCTGGAAACCTACGAATGGGATGATATTTGGCGTATACACGCAAAGGACTGCGAGAAAAAGCGCGCGCTTCTTATAGGGGACTCGATTTCCCGCGGCTGCCGTCATAAAGCCGCCGCGCTGTCGGAGGATAAGCTCTATGTCGACAACCTTGCAACGAGCAAGGCGATAGACAACCCCTTTCTTTACGAAACAATCGCGCTCACAATAAGGCAGGAGAGCGCGCTCGCCATGGTTCATTTTAACAACGGGCTTCACGGCTGGCACCTTTCCGCCGAGGAATATCATCGTTGTTACGATGCCTTAATCGGAAAATTAATCAAGGACTTTCCCGAGGTGATATTCATTCTCGCGCTTTCCACGCCCATAAGAAACTGCCGTGACCTGTCATTGTTCGCCGACAGAAATTCCGAGGTGTTAAAGCGAAATGCCGCGGTAATAAAGGTTGCGGAGAAATATTCGCTCCCCTTAAACGACCTGTACTCCGTCATCGGCGACTCTTATTGCTATCATTATACCGACGGCGTTCATTTCACCGACGAGGGCTATGCCCTTTTATCCTCCGCAATCGAAAAAAAGCTTTGCGAATTTATTTAGCCCCTTTGTTATCACACACCCGCGGACGATGCAATCCGTGCACGATGCTTTAAAAAAACAAATGCGCATACGGTTTGTATGCGCATTTTTCATTATAGGGTCAGAGCCTTATCAAAGCTCCTCGGCGCGAACCTCGCGGCCGAGCTCAGCCGACTTATAGAAGCATTCTATTACCTTCGCAACCTCCAGGTTCTGCTCCTCGGTAATCAAATATTCTTCCTTTCCGGCAATGGTATTTATGATGTTTCTGTACATGTATCTGTGCTGCTCAAACGGAACGCCCTTGTATTCGCCGTTGTCGAACCACTTCATGGCACACTCCGTCTGATAGCGTCCCACGTTTTTATAAAGGGTTTCGCCGTTAACCGAAAGACCGCCCTTGTCGCCGCAGATAACCATATCCAGATTAGTGGTGGGAAGATTTATTGCCCACGAGAATTTGAAGTTAACGCTCATTCCGTTGTCCAGGCGCATGAAGCCCGTAGAGAAATCCTCAACGTTAAACTCATGATAATCATAGGGTCTGGGGGTGAAGGTTCCCGAATATGCACCGCTCTCGGCAATGGACAAGAGCACATCCTCGCCCTTGTTTGCGATTTTCGTGAACGCACTGCCCGAAACGCTTACAACCTTGGGACTGCCCACAATCCACAAAAGAGAGTCGATAAGGTGAACGCCCAGGTCGCAGAAGGGGCCGCCGAAATTATGCTCCTTCATGTGGAACATGCCCCATGTGGGAACGCCTATTCTTCTGATAAATTCAATATCGGAGAAGTAAACATCACCCAGCTCGCCGGAGGAAACAAGCTCCTTCGACTGCTGCATATAGTTTCTCCATCTCATGCACTGGCAGGGGAAAAGCATTTTTCCGCATTCCTTTGCCGTATCCCACATTTCCTTTGCATCGGCAACCGATACCGCTATCGGCTTTTCGCACGCAACGTGTGCGCCCGCGCGAAGTGCCGCGATTGTCCACTTCTTGTGGTAAACGTTGGGTGTGCAAACCGCAACAAAATCGGGCTTCTGCTCGTCCAGCATCTTCTGAGGGTCAATATACCAATTGGGAACATCATGTCTTTTAGCCGTTTCCTCGGCAACCTCTCCTCTTATATCGGCAACCGCCACAACATCGATAAGTCCTTCCTTTCTCAAAATGTTGAGGGCCGGGAAATGTGCCGAATTCGCTATCATACCTGTGCCTATAACGGCAACTCTCAATTTACTCATATTTTTTCTCCTTACTGTTTTTTTATCAAAGACCGAACGGCTCAATCGCCGCTTCAACATTACCCGACTCACAAGAGCGGATACCCGCATCGAGGGCGGAGGCCGCACGCATATTGAAGTCAAGTGTCAAAAGCTCATGCACGGGCGCACCGTTCATAAAATGCGCCATAATGTTTTTCGCCATCAGTGTATTGTCCTGAGGAGGCATTTCAAAGCTCTCCGTCGGAGCCGGTGAGGGCTGATAGGGCTTTAAGTCCTTATAAACCTTAACAACCGGGTCAAACCTGTCCGCAACGATAACGCCCTCACGGCCGAAAATAACCGGGCCCGTTGCGATTTCGCCGTTATTCATTGTTGACCACGAGCCTTCGATAAGTCCCACCTTATCGCCGAAATCCAGCGTAAAGGTCGAATAATCCTCAACGTCGGAAAAGGGCAGGAAGCAGTTTTTCTTTATTCCGTAAACCTTCTTGGGGGTGCTTCCCGTTATCCAGCAGCTTAACGTGCAGCCGTAGCCCGCATAGTCCATGATGGAGCCGCCGCCCCTGTCATGCTGATACCACCACATCTCCGAAAGCTGAGCCGGAGTGAAGCTGTCAAGCCTGTAGGGTCCTCTTGTGGAGGGGCTTCTGTAGTGCACCCTCAAAACCTCACCTATAATGCCGGAATCCGCCAGCTCCTTCGCCTTATTGAAGGCCGGGAACCATGCGATGGGCCAGTTTATCAAAAGCTCACCCTTGCTTTTCTTTGCCGCGCGGTACATTCTTTTCGCATCCGTCATATCAAATGCCATGGGCTTTTCAACCACAACGTTCAAGTCCCGTGCGAGTATTTCCTCAACGCAGTCGGCGTGGCTTCTTACGTCCGAATTAACAACCACAAGGTCGGGATTTAAATCCAAAAGCTCCTTGTAATCGTCAAAAAGCTTTACCGTTTCGCGCATTTTTACCGGTGTGTTTCTTCTTACCTTCTTTTCAACCTCAGCCTTATCGCTTGAGGTATAGTCCGCCATGCCTATGCACTCGTATTCCGTTCCCGACCTGTCGAAGGAATCGTACATCTGAGCGACATGACAATGGTCAAGACCCACGAAAGCTATTCTGTATGCCATCTTTTTCACCTCTCAAATTTCAAGTTAAAACGTTGTTTCAAGCGTCATGGTATTTCCCGTTTCAATCGCTTCGGGAATCTTGCACATGATTTCGAGAATGTGCCTTGCATGCTCCGGCGAAAGCACGGGCGTGCAGTCGTTCTCAATCGCGTTGATAAGGTCGCCCAGGATGCAGCACTGGCTTATGAGCCTTTTGGGAGGGTTAACCCACGGCTGAAGATTCATCCAGCCCCTTAAGCCCTTGTCGGGAGCATCCATATAAATCTCCGGAAGCGGATTTGTCATATAAGGACGTGTGAAGGAAAGGGTTCCCTTATCGCCGAAAATTTCCAGCTGGGGCGCTTTCGACGCCTTCTGGGAAAAGCCCGTGTCCACAAGCGCCATTTTATTTCCGCCGAAGTCCAAAGAAATTATGTACTGGTCGGGGATTTTATCGGTTTTTATCTTCTTGCCGTCAAAGGCACCGCTTCTTACCTCACGCTCGGGAGTGGTAACCTTCGCCATACACGAAAAGCGCTTTGCCGAGCCGAAAAGCGAGGTGACAATCTGAAGTCCGTGAACGCCCATGTCCACAAGTGCACCCGCACCGGGGTCAAAGAACCACGAGGGATCCGCATCGCGGTACTGGAAATATTCCGGGCCGCCGTGACTCATATTGCACTTTGCATAGTATGCGTCGCCTATTGCGCCGTCCTTTATGATCTGCTTTGCCACGTTCAAGTCATATCTCATCGGGTGGATGGGAGCGCACGCGAACTTAACGCCCTTTTTCTTCGCAAGCTCAATCTGCTCCGTCAACTGCTCAACCGTGGGCGCCGCGGGCTTCTGGGATATAAGGTGCTTACCGGCATTGAGCACCGCCATGTTAATTTCATGATGTGCCTGAATGGACGCCGCATCGATAACGATATCGAAATCGCACTTTTCGATAAGCTCGTAAACACTTGAATAGCTGTTGGGAATGTTAAAATCGCGGCATGCCTTTTCCGCACGCTCGGGAATAATGTCCACCGCCGCAACGCATACGGCGTTTGCTTCCTTCATGATGTTCGGAAGATACTGAATATTTGCGAAAAATCCGCAGCCGACAACTGCCACTTTCCATGTTTTAGACATAAAATATACCTCCGTTTTTTTGTTTTTCTGTTTACAATTATAATGCCATGTGCTATAATTGTAAATAGATTATCTTATTAAAAAGGTGGACAAAATTAACATATGATATACGAAATTGAGTTTTCCGCCCTTCCGCACGTTACGAAGGCCTACACCGTTACGCGCCGCACCGTCTGGCAGGTGACCGACCCCGACAACATTCTTTTATACATTATAAAGGGCTCCTGCACAGTGGAGGCCGACGAGGAGGTGTATAACCTTTCTGCCGGTGACATGTTTTTTGTTCCGCAGGGTCAAAAATATGTGCGCCGTCCCGTGGGGGATGAATTTTGCACGATTTTCTACATTCATTTTTCATGCGGTGCCGTGCGTCCTCTTTCCGTAAGCGAGGCGCTGGAGGAAACCTCCGAGAAAAAGCGGCAGCTGCACGAAAGCTTCATCGAGGGCTCCGGCGAAAGCGCGGGCTATACCCTATATGTTTCCTCGCACATGAAGGGCGGCTCATCCTCGGATGAGCTTTACGGCCTTTGCCGAAGCATTCTTCAAAATCACATGAAAACTCACCTTGAAAGCGCCCTCCGAAGCGCGCTTTATTTGAGCGAGCTTCTTGCCGCGGGAAGCCGCTTTACGTTAAACTCACTCGGCAACATGAATGTTGAGCGCTTTAGGGTGCCGCCGAATCTGCGCCGCGCCATAAGCTATATCCGCGCCAATTACACCCAAAGCATCACGCTTGCGGATTTATGCCGCGCCTCGGCGGTTTCCGGCCAGCAGCTTATAAGATATTTTAAGGACGGGCTTAACACAACGCCCATACGGTATATAAACGAGGTGAAAATAAACCGCGCGAAGGAGCTTTTCCTGACGCATCCCGAGCTTTCATCGGTCGAAATCGCATCCGAGCTGGGCTTTTCCGACCCTCATTATTTTTCAAGACTTTTTAAGAAGCTCTCCGGCGAAACCCCGTCGCATTTTAAAAAGCGTGTGCACAATTTTGACGCACAAAAGCAATAAGGCGCCGCGCACTCTTGAATGCATGAATTGTACGTGAGGCCGCTTCCGAGGTCAAGACTTCTCAAAATGCGAGGTTGGGGGATTTTTGTTACCCTCGGACTTCGCTTTTTTCTTTCGCACCGAAGGTGTTGCAGAATAAGCTCAATTCGTCGTCGTTGTGCGGCCTTACGGTAGAATAGCCGGTGAAAGCGGCGGTGCGCTTGGGCGGTATCGGCTTTCTCAAAAGATATTCCTCGAATTTGTTGCCGAAGATGTGGCTCGGCGTGAAAAGATGCTCGTATCCGGTGCCGTGCCATTCGGCGTAAAGCTTGTCCGTCACTCTTATAAGCTCGCTCTGAGTAAAGCCCGCTTTAAGCTTTAACTTGATGGCGGAAAGCGCGGCGCCCCTGTCGCGGTAGCGGCAGGAGGCCTTTTTCTCAAGGTTGGTTAAAACCGCCTCCGCTTCGCCGTCCGCCTCGTCACTCGTTTTAGTCGCTTCTCTTTTTTCCCTCGTTTCCTCATCTCCCGTCTTTTCTTCTCCGGTGTCGGCACCGGACTGCGGTTTAAGGTTAGAGGTTTGAGGATTAAGGTTTAAGGTTTGAGGATTAAGGTTTAAGGACGGATTTGCACCGTGCTCGTCTTGTGCAAAAAAAATAGGGCTGTCGCTCGTCGCTTTTTCCGCTTCGTAAGGCGGGATTTCGCTTTCCGCCTCCTTCATGTGAGGGTGCTGATGCCGTGCGAAATTTATAATCTGGATAAAGCGCTTTCCGTTCGCCTCGTAGCGAATTATAAATTCGTTTTCCGAAAGCGTGTTAAGCAGCTCGTCGACATTGCACTCGTCAAAGGGCAGAAGCTCCGCCTTGATTCTGAGAGGTCTGTCCTCCAGCCTCCCCGCACGATCCGCCACGCACCACAGCCCCGAAAAAAGAATGCGGCACAATGGGTCGAGGGAGCCCAAAACATCATTTTTGAAAAATCCGGGCTTTAAGTTTCTTGTTCTCATAATTATTTTCCTTTCTTAAGCACGCCCGGTCGGCGTGTTTTTTTATATCTCCAGTATAGCAAAGAGGAAAACTCAAGAAAAAGTCCCTATGGGGAAAAATAAAAAATCAAAAAAACAAAAAAATAAAGAAGGATTTTCCGTTTTCGCGCAGAATTAGTATAAGGCATCCGACTTCAATTACAGAGGCGGAGCGCGGCAAAGCACGGGGATTTCGATATTTTGCGGCGTTTTTATGATATCCGATGAAAAAAATAAAAAAAAAATTAAAAAAGTTGTTGACAAACGGTTTTGGATATGATATAATAAA
>CAZRUB010000036.1:0-10138 GCA_964603185.1 uncultured Ruminococcus sp. | reverse complement strand
CGAATATGCAGTCGAAGCTATGCAGTACACAGTTGAAAGCGGTTTGATTAAGGGCAAAACCGAAACAACACTTAACCCGAAAGACAATGCAACAAGAGCCGAAATTGCGGCAATCCTTCAAAGATTTATTGAGGCGAACAAATAATCAATAAATTTCAATCATCCCCCGTTTGAGCTGATTCAAACGGGGGATTTTATGTGTTAATGCGGAAATTTTGCTTAAGAAATTACAACTTGACGAAATTTTCATCGTTTGAATTGCAGAGTGTGCAACAATTACTGTTAATCCGCAAAAATAAATAAAAAGTTTCAAAAAACAGTTGAAATTTTTTAAACTTCACTATATAATAAATAATTGTGATACATCAGAAAAGAGGAGGAATCGGTATGTGTGAAAGACCGCTTGAAAATATTATTTCCAACGGCGGAATGACCCGCATTTTCAGAACCATCGGTTGCATAGGTGACAGCTTGTCTTCGGGAGAATTTGAGTCGAGGGATAAATCGGGAACGCCGGGATATCACGATATGTTTGAATATTCATGGGGACAGGTGCTCGGAAGGGCGGCGGGAAGCAAGGTGTATAATTTTTCGCGCGGAGGTATGACCTCGGTGGAATTTATGGAGTCTTATGCCGAGGAGCAGGATTACTTCAACCCGGAAAAGGCATGCACGGCATATATTATTGCGCTCGGTGTTAACGACTGCACAAGATACATCAGAAAAGATCTGGAGCTTGGCGGTATCGACGATATTAACACGGAAAATTACAAAAACAACAAAAAAACGTTTGTGGGTTATTACGGGGCAATAATTCAAAAATACAAGGAAATTCAGCCCCGCGCGAAGTTTTTTCTTATGACCATGCCGCGCGGAATTGACAAAAACCGTAATGAACAGGATAGGCTTTTTAACGAGAAAATACGGGAAACAGCGGAAATTTTCGACAATGCGTATGTGCTTGATTTTGAAAAATACGCACCTGTTTACGATGCGGAATTCAGAAAAAAATATTTCATGGGCGGACACATGACACCTACGGGATATGTTCTTACCGCGGATTATGTGGGAAGCTATATAGATTATATTGTAAGGCACAATATTGAGGATTTCGCGGAGGTCGGCTTTATCGGAACAGACCTTCACTACGAAAAAAATATCGGATAAGAAAGGAATTTTGTTTTGAGATACGATGTGGCGATAATCGGCGGCGGTATAGGCGGTCTGATGGCGGCATATAAAATAAAGGAAAACGCGCCGGAAAAGAAAATTATAATTTTGGAAAGAGGCTTTAAGCAGGAAAAGCGCTTTTGCCCTGCCGGAAAGAATAAAAAGTGCATTCATTGCAAGATTTGCTCCATTTCGGGCGGCTATGCCGGAGCCGGAGCTTTTTCGGACGGTAAGTTTAATATAGGAACCGCTTACGGCGGATTTTTGGGGTCCGAGCTCGGCGAGGATAAGGCTATGGAATATATCAATATGGTGGATAAGGTTCTGGAAAGCTTTTCGGACGATTATCCCGAAATGTATTATTCCAATGAGGAGCTTAAGCTAAAGTGTCTTCAAAACAATCTGCGCCTTTTGGACATGAATGTAAGGCACCTGGGAACCGATAAAAACTACAACACCATGCTGCGCTTGATCGAGCATCTTGAAAAAGAGGGCGTTGCTACGGAGTCGAGGACGGAGTGCATTGATATTGAAAAAACGGATCACGGCTATGCCGTAAAATATGAAAAGAGCGGCGCTTCGGAAACGGTTGAGGCCGAAAAAGTAGTTATCGCAACCGGCAGAAGCGGGGCCTCGTTTGTGAAAAATATCTGCGAAAAATACGGTGTGCGGATTGAGGCGAATTCCGTTGACATCGGCGTGCGAGTTGAGATGAAGGATGTTATATGGCGCGAATTTTCATCGAAAATTTATGAGCCGAAAATTCTTTATCGCACAAAAACATTTGAGGACAGAACCAGAATGTTTTGTTTTAACCAAGGAGGCCTGGTATCGGCGGAGAACAATCACGGCATAATCACGGCAAACGGCCATTCCTATGCGGAAAAAGAGAAGAAAACCGACAATTGCAACTTTGCGATTCTTTCCTCCATTCACTTCGAGGGTGATTTCGATAAGCCGACGGAATATGCCGAAAATATTGCGAGAAACATGAATTTCGCTGGCGAAGGCAACATCATTGTTCAGCGCTTCGGCGACCTAAAGCGCGGAAGAAGAACGAATGAGCACCGCCTTAACGCAAACAGCGTTATACCCACACTATCGGCATTTCCCGGGGATCTTTCGATTGTGCTTCCCTACAGAGCGCTTACAAACATAATCGAAACAATATATGCGCTTGACAAGGTGGCTCCGGGTTGTGCCAATGATGACACGCTTTTATACGGCTGCGAAAATAAATATTATTCCATACGGCCGGTGCATGACGGCAATTTTTCGATAATCGACGGAATTTATTTAATCGGTGACGGCAGCGGAATTACGAGAGGGCTTTCGCAGAGCGGAGCCATGGGACTTTATGTCGGAGATGCAATAACAAAGTAAGCCGATACGGTGCCTTTAAGCGACTTAAAGGCACCGTATTTGATAGGTCGGAGGAGAAAAATGACTAATAAAGAATTCGAACGGCTTTTGGCTTATGCCGGGCTTGCAAAAAGCGATGCTATGTTAAAGGCGGAAATTGAAAAAGCGGTTGAGGAAGCCGAAGCAATAGCAAATTTTAATTGCGATAACGTGCAAAGGAAGGGCTTTTCGTTTATGAGAGCGGATACAGCGGCGGCGTCGGTTAAGCGCGAGGTGCTTTTGAAAAATGCGAAGCAGGCAGAGAACGGATTTTTTTATCTGCCGGAGGAGGGGACGCTTTGAAGGATATTGCTTCTGTAAAAAAAGCCTTTTCCGAGGGAATAATATCCGAAAAGGAGCTTTTTGACTTATGCGCAAAAAAAGCGGAAAGCACCGAGCTTAATTCCTATATAACGCGTTGTGCCTACCTAAAGGAAAACGATGGCGTATTATCCGGGGTGCCGTTTGCGGTAAAGGATAATTTTGCGACGAAAAACGTGCTTACAACGTGCGCCTCGGAAATGCTTTCGGAATATGTTCCGTTTTTTGATGCCTATGTTGTGGAGCGCCTGAAAAAAGCAGGTGCGGTTATGACGGGAAAAACCAACATGGATGAATTTGCAATCGGAAGCACGGGTGAAACAAGCTTTTACGGTGCGGTAAAAAATCCGATTGACGAAGCGCGCGCGGCGGGAGGCTCGTCCTCCGGAAGCGCCGCGGCGGTGGCGGAGGGAAGCGCGGTTTTCTCCTTGGGAAGCGACACGGGAGGGAGCGTCAGGCTTCCGGCGGCTTATTGCTCGTTGGTGGGGCTTGTTCCGACTTATTCATTGGTTTCGCGCTACGGACTTATTCCTTATGCATCAAGTCTTGACAGAGTGGGAATTATTTCCCGTACGGTTATGGATGCGGCAATTGTACTGGATGAAATATCCGAAATCGATAATCGAGATATGAGCAAAACGAAAACGAAATACACGTTTTCGAAAGAAAAAATAAAACGGGGAGTTCGAAAAAGAAAGATAGCCGTGGCGGAGGAGCTTTTTTCGTTGTGCGACAAAAAAACGGCGGCGGCCGCCGAAAAAATGCTTGAAAGGCTTTCGCGGCAGGGGGCTGAGCTTTCATCGGTTAATGTGCGCTTTTTCAAAGAGGCGCTTTATGCATATAAGGTAATAAGCGCGATTGAAGCTTCAAGTAATCTTTTGCGCTATGACGGTGTACGCTACGGGAAAAGGGCGTCGGGAAACGGCTTTGGCGAGATAGCCGAAAGGACAAGAAGCATGTATTTCGGGAGTGAGGTTAAAAAGAAAATACTTTCGGGGTGCTTTTTCGCTTCGGGATACGGCGAAAAATATAAAAACGGTGCGTATGCGGTGCGTAAAATGCTGACGGATGAGCTTGAAGGTATTTTGCGCGATGCGGAAGCTTTGATTATGCCCTCCGCAAAAACGCTTCCGCCCTTGCTGAATGAGAAAAGCGACGGCAAGGCGGATGAATTTATGGTTTTATCAAGTCTTTCCGGGCACCCTTCGATTACGGTTCCCGCGGGCGATATGATCGGGATTCAAATAACGGGCGGCTATTTTGCCGAAAACGATATATTGAGCGTGGCTTATGCTTTGGAGGGAACGGAACATGGCGATTGAGGCGAAAATAGGCTTGGAAACCCATGTGGAGCTTTTGACAAAAACAAAGATTTTTTGCTCCTGCAAAAACTGCTTCGGAGAGCGGGAAAATACGGTATGCTGTGAAATATGCACAGGTCAGCCGGGCGCCATGCCTCGGCTTAACGAAGAGGCCGTTCGGTTGGCGGTTATTGCCGGAAGAGCATTGGGCTGCGAGGTTGAGGAGTGCGTTTATATGTCACGGAAGAATTACTCTTATCCGGATCTTCCAAAGGCCTATCAAATTACACAAGGCTCCGCGCCGATTTGCAAAAACGGTGAAATTGTGCTTCCGTTCGGCAGAAAAATAAGGATAGAACGGCTTCACATAGAGGAGGACGCGGGCAAGCTTAAGCATAAAAGGGGAGAGCTTTTGATTGATTATAACCGAGCCGGTGTGCCGCTTATAGAAATAGTGACGGCCCCGGATTTCCGAACGGGCGATGAGGTTAAAAAATATCTGGAGCTTCTTGCGATTACGATGAAGTCGCTGGGCGTTTCCGACTGTAAAATGCAGGAGGGCTCACTGCGTTGCGATGTGAACATATCCTTACATGACGGCGAGAAATGCTATGAAAGAACCGAAATAAAAAATGTGAATTCCTTTGCCTATGCGAAAAAAGCGATTGATTACGAAACAGAACGCCAAAAACGCATTATAAGCTCGGGCGGGCTTCCGGAACGGGAAACGCGCAGATTTGACAGTGAAAAGCAGGCCACCGTGCTTATGAGAAGGAAGGAGCGGGGAAGCGATTATCGATATTTTGACGACCCGGATATTTTGCCGATTAAAATCCCGCAAAAATTTGTTCGTGAGGCGGAAAATGCAACAACACGGACGGCATATATGAAGGTGCGTGACTATATGGAAGCGGGTCTTTCCTACGAGGAAGCGTTGGGAATTGCAAAATACAAGGGTGTGTCCGAGTATTTTGACGAGGTGTACGGCAGAACAAATGACTCGGAGTTTGCGGCAAAGCTTATATTTTCGTATATTTTCGCATACTACGGAGAAAATGAGAGGGACGGGAAAATATATCCCGAGGCGGCGGAAGCTGTAAAGGTATACGAAATGATAAAATCGGGAGAAGCGGCTTTCATGTTTTCGAAAAAGATTTTTTCCGAAATGTATTCGAAAAGAAAGGGCTTTTTTGAAATTTTCGGCAGCGTAAGCTTTTCGACGGCCGATGACGAAGAAATAAAAAAAGCGGCAAAGGCGGCAATAGAACAAAATAAAGAAGCGGCGGCGGATTATAAAAACGGCACGGATAAAGCGATATTTCCGATGGTAGGTTATGTTATGAAGGCATGCGGCGGCAAAGCGGATGCAAAAAAGGTTCGCAAAATTCTGGATGAATTGTTAGCCGAATAAGTTTTTGTAAAGCAATCGGAAAATATCGGGATAAAAAATTGACACAAGCGTTTTTTTGTGATATAATGGAAAAAGAACAAAAGAAAATTAGGAGGAATTAATAATGCCGGTAGTAAATTATGAACAGTATTTGAATATGATGAAGGCGGCTTACGACAATCATTATGCGTATCCCGCTGTAAACGTTTCGTCCATGGAAACGGCCAATGCTGTGCTTAAAGGGCTTGCGGATGCCAAATCCGACGGTATCGTGCAGGTATCGGTCGGCGGTGCGGAGTTTGCATCGGGTCTTAACGTTAAGGACAAGGTTCTCGGCGCTATCAGCCTTGCCGACCATGTTCGGCTTATGGCTGAAAAGTACAACGTATATGTTGCGCTTCACACAGACCATTGCACACACGGAAAGCTTGAAAGCTTCATGCTTCCCCTTATCGCCGAAACCGAAAAAAGACGTGCGGAGGGCAGACCCAACCTTTTCAACAGCCACATGTTTGACGGAAGCGATATTCCGCTGGACGAGAATATAAAAATAGCTAAGGAGCTTTTTGCGCGTTGCGCAAAGAACGAAATCGTTCTTGAGGTTGAGGCCGGCGTTGTCGGCGGTGAAGAGGACGGAATGAACAACGAGGGCGTTGATCACGACAAGCTCTACACCACACCCGAGGATATGATTAAGATTTACGATGCACTGTCCGAAATTGACGGAACATACACCGTTGCCGCAACCTTCGGAAACGTACACGGTGTTTACAAGCCCGGCAACGTTAAGCTTCAGCCCAAAATATTGAGGGACGGTCAGGCCGCTTTGGCGGAGAAGTACGGTAAGGACGCTCACTTCTTCCTCGTATTCCACGGCGGCTCCGGCTCCGAAAAATCGGATATAGATGAAACCTTGGGCTATGGTGTTGTTAAGATGAACGTTGATACCGATACTCAGTATGCGTTCACCAAGCCGTTGGTTGACCATATGATGAAAAATTATGACGGCGTGTTGAAGATAGACGGCGAAGTGGGCAACAAGAAGGTTTATGATCCCAGGAGCTATCTCAAGAAGGGCGAAGAGGGCATGGCGGCGCGTGTTGTTGAAGCTGCGACCGACCTTAAGTCTGTCGGCAAAACACTCTACAGATAATAAAATGAATAATGTCGGGCGACCCGCCCGACATTATTTTTAAGTGCGGTAAAGGATTTTCGGCTTTTGCGTCGAATAAAAAAATATTAGAAAAAGTTTTAGAAAGGTTGTCCGAAGGATAAAATGTATAAAAGAGTATTACTGAAAATAAGCGGTGAAGCTCTTGCGGGAAGCAAGGGAACCGGAATAAACGAGGATGTTGTGGGAAAAATCGGCGACGTTATAGCGGAATGCGTCGCTATGGGCGTTGAAATAGCAATCGTTGTCGGCGGCGGAAATTTCTGGCGCGGCAGAAGCGGCGAAAAAATGGACAGAACAAGGGCTGACCATATGGGAATGCTTGCGACCGTTATCAACGCGCTTGCACTTCAAGACTCCTTCGAGAGAAGGGGAATTCCCACGAGAGTGCAAACGGCAATAGAGATGAATAAGATTGCCGAGAGCTATATAAGAGGGAGAGCGGTTAGGCATCTTGAAAAGGGCAGAGTTGTGATTTTCGGATGCGGAACGGGAAACCCGTTTTTCTCCACGGATACCGCGGCCGCGCTTCGTGCGGTGGAGGTTGACGCAGAGATAATTCTTCTCGCAAAAAGAATCGATGCGGTTTATGATTCCGATCCGGAGAAGAATCCCGATGCTCAAAGGTTCAGCGAGCTTACATATATGGAGGTTTTGGACAGAGGACTCGGGGTTATGGATTCCACGGCAACAACGCTCTGCATGGATAACGGTATGCCCATAAGGGTGTTCGGACTTGATGATCCGGAAAATATCAAGAGGGCAATCGAAGGCGAAGAAATAGGAACTTTAGTACATAAATAAGGAGGAAATAAAAATGGATGCAATGAACGAGCTTAAGGTAAAAATTGAAAAAAGCATTAACTATTTCGAGGAGGAGCTTGCGACTATTCGTGTGGGAAAAGCATCGGCGAACGTGCTTGATAAAATTATGGTGAGCTATTACGGAACGGATACGCCGATAAATCAGATGGCAACCGTATCCGCCACCGATGCGCATACCTTGACCATTCAGCCGTGGGATGCAAGCACATTGAAGGATATCGAGAAAGCAATACAGAAGTCGGAGCTCGGAATTAATCCCGCAAACGACGGAAAGGTTATAAGGCTTGTTTTCCCGGCGCTTACGGAAGAAACAAGAAAAGAGCTTGTGAAAACGCTTAACAAAAAAACCGAGGATGCAAAGGTTAACGTCAGAAATATCCGCCGTGATATACTTGAGGTTTTCAAAAAGCAGAAAAAAGAAGGAACGCTTACCGAAGATGACATGAGAGATGTGGAGAAGGATGTTCAGAAAACAACGGATGATGCCGTTAAGAACATCGAAGCAATTGCCGCAAACAAAGAAAAGGCAATCATGTCCATATAAAATGTTTAAGAGAAAAAAGGACTATCTTTCACTGATAGATAAGGATAGGCTTCCGAAGCATATCGGGATAATCATGGACGGTAACGGAAGATGGGCGAAAAAGCGCGGCATGCCGCGCTCTTTCGGTCATAAAATGGGCGCGAAGGCATTTGATGAAATCATTGATTTTGCCGGAAACCTCGGGATAAAAAATGTTACGGTATATGCCTTTTCAACGGAAAATTGGTCACGTCCCAAGGAAGAGGTGGACGCGATCATGGAGCTTTTGGCGGATTATCTGGAGAACGGCTTGAAAAAGCTTGAAGGCAAGGATACGAGGGTCAAGGTCATCGGGGATATTGCTTCGATGTCTGAGAATATAAAAAAAGGCGTTGCGAATATCGAAGAAAAAACCCGGGACGGCAAGTCCATGACTGTGCAGATTGCATTAAACTACGGCGGAAGAAAGGAAATTGCCGCCGCGGCAAAAAGGGCGGCGGAGAAGGCTGTGGCCGGGGAAATAGACACCGAGGACATAACTGAGGAGCTTTTGGCGTCGCTTATGTATAATCCGGAGGTTCCCGACCCCGACCTCATAATAAGACCGAGCGGGGAATACAGGTTGAGCAATTTTCTTCTTTGGGAGGGCGCCTATTCGGAATTGTGGTTTTCGGATATTCTGTGGCCGGATTTCAAAGGGGAGGATTTGCTCTCCGCTATCTATGATTATCAAAAAAGATCAAGACGCTTCGGCGGAGTATAATTTAATTGGAGTAAGCTATGAAACAAAGAATTATTGCAGCGCTCATCATGATTCCGATTACGGTAGCGGTGCTTTTGGCAAATGATACGGTTGTTTTCGCGGCGATGACGTTTCTGTCGCTCGCGGCGGCATATGAAATATGTGAGTCGTACGGCTTCGGGCTGAAAAGCACACCGTCGGCGATTGTGTTTTTAATGCTCGTACCGATTGTTGTTGAACTTTTAACCGTAAGCGCTCTTAAAAAATATGTTGATCCGGGTCTTGTGAAATTTTTATTTTTCATGTACTTAATGGCCGGCTTTGCCATGATTTTGTTGAATTACGAAAAAATAAAGGTAAGAAACGTTATGTCGGCAATGGCTCTCTGCTCTGCCGTTACGTTTTTCTTTTCGCATGCGATGAATATAAGAACGGACTGTGTATTCGGAAGACAACTTTTGTGGCTTGTGATTATTTGCGCTTGCTTAACGGATACATTTGCTCTTTTTGTGGGAAAATATTTCGGAAAAAGGAAGCTTGCTCCGAAAATCAGCCCCAAGAAAACCGTCGCGGGTGCGTTGGGCGGCATCCTCGGCTCTGTTATTTCGGCCACGGTATACGGTGTTATAACAGAGCTGACAATGCCTGAGATATCGGTTAATTTCTTGTCGCTGGCTGCTTTGGGGCTTGTGGCCGCAATTTTCGCGCAATTGGGTGATCTTTCGATGTCCGCGGTTAAGAGAGAGGCCGGAATTAAGGACTACGGCAATATTATTCCGGGGCACGGCGGAATACTTGACAGAATAGACAGTATCGTTTTCACGGCGCCGCTAGTGTATTATTTTGTTATGTTTTTTAAGGTATTTTATTAAAAAGGAGAGGCATACAGCTTGAAAAGCCTGAGCATTTTGGGATCTACAGGGTCAATCGGAACACAAACGCTTGATATTGTAAGACGCGATAAATCAAATTTCAGGATATCGGCGCTTACGGCGGGGAAAAATGTTTCTCTTATGGAAAAGCAGGCGAGGGAATTTTTGCCCGAGCTTATATGTATGGCGGATGCCGTGGCTGCGAGGGATTTGAAAGAGCGCCTTGCGGACACGAGGATAAAGGTTATATCCGGAGAAGAAGGACTTATCGAAGCGGCATCGTGCAAAGGCGCCGACATGGTTGTGGGAGCAATTGTCGGAATTGCCGGGTTGGCACCCGTGCTTGCCGCAATCAACGCGGGAAAGGACGTGGCGCTTGCCAATAAGGAAACGCTTGTTACCGCGGGAGAGCTTGTTATGAA
>CAZRUB010000035.1:4223-10228 GCA_964603185.1 uncultured Ruminococcus sp. | reverse complement strand
TTATAAGCTTGCACCGGGCAGGCTTTACAAGGGCGGTTGCATCGATGGGAACGGCTTTGACAACGGAACAGGCGCGTGCGATAAAAAAATATGCTTCGGAGGTTTACATCTGCTATGATTCGGATGGGCCGGGGCAAAAGGCGACGGAAGCGGCGGCGGAAATTTTCGCTCCGTTGGATATAAAAATAAAGGTTATATCGTTACCGGACTGTAAGGACCCGGACGAATATATAAAAAAGCACGGAGCCGAAGGCTTTGCGGCGGTTATGAATCACGCTTCGGGCATTACGGATCACAGGATAGCCGCGATAAAAAAGCTTTACGATGTTTCGGTTGTTGAAGAAAAGGTGGAATTTGCCAAGGCGGCATCCGATATTTTACTTAAGATAAAAAATCCTATTGAGCAGGAAGCATACATTAAGAAGGTTTCCGACGAATGCGGAATATCCGAGGATTCCATTAAGGCTGAAATGATGAAGCGCGACCGCGGTATGAAAAAAAGGGAAGAAAAGAAGATTTTTTCACGCCCCACGGCTATGAAGGCGGAGGCTATGCGCGTTAATGTGTCCGGAAGAAGATACGAGGCGGAGAAAATGCTACTTGCATTAATGGCACGGGATCGGAAGGTATATGAAAAATACGGTCCTTTTATGAAAAAGGAGGATTATTCCACGGAAGCACTTGCCGCCTTGGCGGAAACGCTTTATTCAATGATAGAGTCCGGAAAGGAACCGGAGCCCGCCGTTATCCTGGCAGGCTTGCCGGGGGAACTTTCGGGCCAGCTTGCTTCCGTTTTTACGGACGATGACTATATTGACAATATGAAGGCGGCGCAGGACGCCTTCGATACAATAGAGGATGAAAGCTTCGAGGAGCTTTCGAAAAAATATATACAAGAAAACAATATTGATAAATTAAACGAGCTTATAAGAAAAAAAGCGGAAAAGAAGCGGAAAGAAGGTATGTGATATGAGTGAAAATATCATATCTTTAAAGAAAGCGGCGGTAAAGGAGCTGCTGGAAAAAGGAAAGAAAAAGGGACTGCTTTCGTATAAGGAAATTGCGGATGCATTGGCGGAGTTTGAGCTGGACGAGGAGCAGATGGAAAAGGTTTACGACACACTGGACCGCGAGGGGATAGAGGTTGTCGGGGATCTTGACAAGGAGCTTGAACAGATAGAGCCGGTTCAGGTTGAAGAAGAAATTGATATGAACATGCCGGACGGAACAAATGTTGACGACCATGTGAGAATGTATTTGAAAGAAATAGGAAAGGTTCCGCTTCTTACCGCGGAGGAGGAGCATGAGTATGCAAGGCGAATGGCCGAGGGCGACGAGGAGGCAAAGCAAAAGCTTATAGAAACTAACCTTAGGCTTGTTGTCAGCATTGCGAAAAAATATGTCGGACGCGGGCTTTTGTTCCTGGATCTTATTCAAGAGGGAAACCTGGGCTTGATAAAGGCGGTTGAAAAGTTTGATTATTCCAAGGGCTACAAATTTTCAACCTATTCCACCTGGTGGATAAGGCAGTCGATCACACGTGCAATTGCGGACCAGGCAAGAACCATAAGAGTTCCGGTGCATATGGTTGAAACAATAAATAAGCTCATAAGGGTGTCGCGCCAGCTTCTGCAGGAATACGGGAGAGAGGCAACCCCCGAGGAAATCGCAAGGGAAATGAATATGTCGCTGGATAAGGTGCGCGAAATCATGAAAATCGCGCAGGAACCGGTCAGCCTTGAAATGCCCATAGGCGAAGAGGAGGACACAAAGCTCGGAGAATTTATTCCCGATGAGGATGCTCCGGCTCCCAGTGAAGCGGCATCGTTTATGCTTTTGAAGGAGCAGCTTGTGGATGTGCTTGACACACTCACGCCGCGTGAAGAGAGGGTTTTAAGACTGCGCTTCGGGCTTGATGACGGAAGAAGCCGTACGCTTGAAGAGGTTGGAAAGGTATTTAACGTAACCCGTGAGCGTATACGTCAGATAGAGGCGAAGGCGTTAAGAAAGCTTCGCCATCCTTCGAGAAGCAGAAAGCTTAAGGATTTCTTGGCATAAGAAAACGCCGCGTAATGCGGCGTTTTTTAAAAATCGGAGGAATTTAACTTGATAAAACTGACGGAGCGAATGAAGACAATTGTGGATATGGCCGAAAAGAGTGATGCTGCCGCGGATATCGGCGCTGATCACGCGATGGTTTCCCTTGCACTTTATAAATACGGAAAGGCAAAAACGGTTTATGCGTGCGATATAAACGAGGGGCCGATAAAATCGGCGGAGAGAAGCATTTCCGAGGAGGGAGCGGAGGGAAGCGTTATTCCGTTGCTCAGCGACGGACTTTCCGCGGTATACGACAAGGTGCAGACGGTTATCATAGCAGGCATGGGCGGTGAGCTGATAGCGGAAATATTGAAGGAATATCCGCTTGACGGTATAAAGAAATTCGTCCTTCAGCCCATGAACCGTGCGGATAAATTAAGAGAGGCACTTATTAAGCTATCGCTTAAAATCGATGAAGAAAAGCTTGTTTTTGATATGGGGCGTATCTATGCCGTTATGGCGGTGTCGCACGGTGAAATGCGGCTTTCGAGAGCGGAAATTTTGGTCGGCCCTTATATAATCAAAAACAAGGGACCGCTTTTTTCGGAATATATAGACAGAATTATAAGGTATGAAGAGAGCAAAACTAAAAACAAAGCGTCTTGTGAGGAGCACATCGAAAATGTGGAGGCGCTTAAAAAAATAAGGAGGTGATTATTACGGTAACGGCTGAAAGCATTAAAAATGCAATCGAGGCATACGCGCCGACATATTTGGCGGAGGATTTTGACAATGTGGGATTGCTTGTGGGCGATAAAAATAAAGAGGTGAAAAAGGTTCTCTTATGCTTGGATGTTGACGAACGCACGGCGGAGGAAGCGGAAAGAATCGGAGCGGATATGATAGTTTCGCACCATCCGGTGATTTTTAACACGCAAAAAAGCATCACATGTGACACACCGCTCGGGAGGACGCTTTTGAGGCTTATAAAAAATTCGACGGCGGTTTTCTCGGCCCATACGAACATGGATAAGGCGGAGGGCGGCTTGAACGACCTTATGGCGGAAAAGCTGGGGCTTTCGCGCGAGAAAGAGTTTTATTCCGAGGATGACTGTATAAGAATATGCCGCGCGGATATGACGCTGGGGCAATTGGCGGAAAAATTGAAAAAGGAATACGCCTTGCCGTTTGTTCGGTTTACCGGAAATCCGAAAAAAAGAATTTCACGTGTGGGTCTTTGTACGGGCGGCGGCCGGTCTATGGCCGAATTTGCGGCGAAAAAAGGATGTGACGCATATATTTCGGGCGACCTTCATTATTCGGACATTAGAGGGCTTCTGTTTTCAGGGGTGGATTTTTTGGAAATAGGTCACTTTTATTCCGAGCGTCCCGTAACGGAAATTTTCAATTCCGTAATCAAGAAGGCATATCCTGAAATTATCACAATAATTTCCGAAGAAATGGATGTTTTTTTAAATACTTTTTAAAAATTCGTCAAAATTTGAGGCTTTTTTTGTTGCAAAATCGATTAAAAGATTGACAGAAAATCGACAATATGATAAAATTGATAATGTATAATTAAGCAAAAACTATAAAAAGGAGAATTGGTATGGCTTGTAAAATCACAGTTATCGGTGCCGGCAGCGTCGGCTCCACAATTGCGTATACTCTTTCCACGCAGAATATCGCAAGCGAGATCGTATTGATTGACATTAACAAAAAGAAGGCGGACGGCGAGGTTATGGATATTATTCAGGGAACCTGCTTCCGCGACCCCATTTCCATTGTATCCGGCGAATATGAGGATGCAAGGGATTCCGATATTGTTGTTATAACCTCGGGTATTGCGAGAAAGCCCGGGCAGACAAGGCTTGAGCTTACACAGACGAACGTTGATATTATCAAAAGCATTACACCCGAGATCACAAGGGTTGCACCCAAGGCGCTTTATATTATCGTAAGCAACCCCGTTGACATTATAACCTATGTATTCACGAAAATATCGGGTCTTCCGGAAAATCAGATATTGGGCTCGGGTACCATCCTTGACACGGCAAGATTAAGATACGGACTTTCGGAGCATTTCAACATCGCTCAGAAGAACATTCATGCGTATGTGTTCGGTGAACACGGTGACACGGCATTCGTGCCCTGGTCTTCCGCGCAGATTTCCGGCGCGTCGATTGACGAATACGTTGAGCTTATGAAAAAGAACGGATATTACAACGGCGAGCTTGATAAGGAAGCTATGGCCGAATACGTTCACAAGTCCGGAGGAGAGGTTATCGCAAACAAGGGCGCAACCTTCTATGCGGTATCCATATCGGTATGCAAGCTTATAAGCCTTTTGGTTTCTTCAAACAACACAATCGCAACGGTTTCGACGCTGATGCACGGCGAATACGGGCTGGATGATGTTTGCCTCAGCACGCTCAATTTGATAGGTCCGGGCGGCGTTTGCGGAAAGCTTCCGATAAAGCTTAACGATGACGAGCTTGCAAGGCTTCATAAGAGTGCTGAAAAGCTTAAGGAAACAATGAAGCAGATCAGCTTATAATTTATCATGCTTCGGAGAAAGGATGAATCAGATGAAATACACATATTATCCCGGGTGTACGCTTAAAAACAAGGCGAAGGATCTTGATTTGTATGCGAGAAAATCGGCGCTTGCATTGGGATTTGAGCTTTGCGAGGCGGAGGACTGGCAGTGCTGCGGCGGCGTTTACCCCTTGGGAACGGATGAAATCGCGACAAAGCTTTCATCCGTCAGGGTTTTGGCGCAGGCAAAGGAAAAGAACACCGAGCTTGTAACGGTATGTTCGGCATGTCATCACGTTATCAAGAGAGTTAACGATGATATGAAGAATAACGATGATATAAGAACACGTGCAAACAACTATTTGGCATTGGATACGCCCTACGGCGGCGAAACCGAGGTTTTGCATTATCTTGAGGTGCTGAGAGATAAGGTTGGATTTGATGAGCTTAAGAAAAAGGTCAAAAATCCTCTTACCGGCAAAAAAATCGGTGCATATTACGGATGCCTTCTTTTAAGGCCGTCCTCGGTGCTTGCGTTTGACAATCCGGAAAATCCCACAATTATGGAGGACTTTATAAAAGCACTCGGAGCGGAGCCGGTTATATACCCTTACAGAAACGAATGCTGCGGCGGCTATATGACGCTTTCCGACAACAAAACATCCGAAAAAATGTGCGGAAAAATTGAAAAATCCGCCGCGGACATGGGTGCGGATATGCTAATTACCGCCTGTCCTCTTTGCATGTATAACTTAAAGAAGAACGGCAAGGATATGCCTGTTTATTACTTTACGGAGCTTTTGGCCGAAGCTTTGGGTGTTAAGGAGGATGACCATGAGTAAGATAACGGCTGAAGAAATCAAAGAAATTTCAGGCACAAACCCCGGAAAATGCATGAAGTGCGGAAAATGCTCGGCAAGCTGCCCCGCCTTTGACGAAATGGATATAAAGCCGCATATGTTTGTGTCCTATGTTGAGTCGGGCAATGTTGAGGCACTTTTATCCTCAAAGGCGGCATACCGTTGCCTTTCGTGCTTTGCGTGTGTTGAAAGATGTCCCAGGGACGTTCAGCCCGCAAAGGTAATTGACGGCGTAAGACAGGCGGTAATAAGACAAGGCTCTATGGACTATCTTAAGGCTGACGACATCCCCGAAAAAATCGATGACGATGTTCCGCAGCAGCTTTTGGTCAGTGCCTTCAGAAGATGGAAGAGGTGAGTGTTTTGCAGAGAATTGGTGTTTTTGTTTGCCATTGCGGAAGCAATATTGCCGCAACGGTTGACGTTAAAAAAGTGGTAGAGGTATTAAAAAACGAGCCGAGTGTTGTTCACGCCGAGGATTATCCTTATATGTGCTCGGAGGCGGGACAGTCCTTGATTGCCAAGGCAATTAAGGAAGAGGGCTTAACCGGTATTGTTGTTTGCTCC
>CAZRUB010000035.1:0-4213 GCA_964603185.1 uncultured Ruminococcus sp. | reverse complement strand
GCCCAGAATGCATGAGGCAACCTTCAGAAAGGCTGCGGAAAAAGCGGGAATCAACCCCTACATGGTGGAAATCGCAAATATAAGAGAGCAGTGCTCCTGGATTCATAAGGATATGGAGGAAGCAACCGAAAAAGCGGTTATTTTGGCGCGTGCCGCAATCGCAAAGGTGAATTTGAACGCTCCTCTTAAGGCGGGAGAAAGCCGCGTTACCAAGAGGGCGCTTGTAATAGGCGGCGGTATCGCGGGAATTCAAACGGCGCTTGACATTGCGGATGCCGGCTATGAGGTTGATATAGTTGAAAAAACTCCTTCAATCGGCGGAAGAATGTCCCAGCTTGATAAAACCTTCCCGACACTTGATTGCTCCGCTTGTATTTTGACGCCCAAAATGGTGGATGCGGCGGCGCATGAAAAAATTAACATTTATACTTACAGCGAGGTTGAAAAGGTTTCGGGCTTCGTGGGCGATTTCACGGTTGACATAAGAAAGAAAGCAAGAAGCGTTGATATGACAAAGTGTACTGGCTGCGGACTTTGCCAGGAAAAATGTCCTTCCAAGAAAGCTAAGAGCGAATTTAACAGAGGGCTTTCTGCAAGAAGCGCCATATACACACCCTTTGCACAGGCAATTCCCAACGTTCCCGTTATTGACAGGGAGGCCTGCATAAAATTCAAAACCGGTAAGTGCGGTCTTTGTGAAAAGGTTTGTGCCGCAGGTGCAATCGATTATAACGCGAAGGATGAAATAGTAACCGAGAAATACGGTGCAATTGTCGTTGCAACGGGCTTTGATATGATAAAGCTTGACAATTACGGAGAATTTGCGTATAACGAAAGCAAGGATGTCATCACGAGTCTTGAACTTGAGCGTATCATGAATGCGGCAGGCCCCACAAAGGGTCACCTTGAAAGACTGTCCGACGGTAAGGCTCCCAAGAAAATAGTATTCGTTCAGTGTGTGGGAAGCAGATGCGCGGATAAGCGCGGAAAAAGCTATTGCTCTAAAATCTGTTGTATGTATACCGCTAAGCACGCCATGCTTATAAGGGATAAATATCCGGATGTTGACGTAACGGTATTCTATATTGATGTGAGAACGCCCGGCAAGAACTTCGATGAGTTCTACCGCCGCGCGGTTGAGGAATACGGAGTTCACTATATCAAGGGTCAGGTCGGCAAGGTTTGCCCGCAGAGTGACGGAACGCTTTTGGTAAACGGTGTTGACCTTATTTCCAACGAGCAGGTTAAAATTGAGGCTGATATGGTTGTTCTTGCGGCGGCAATTGAGCCGGATCCTTCGGTAAGACAGATTGCGACTATGCTTACCGCAAGCATTGATACCAATAATTTCCTGACGGAGGCACATCCCAAGCTTCGTCCCGTTGAGTCGCCCACCGCAGGCGTGTTCCTGTCGGGCGTATGCCAGGGTCCGAAGGATATTCCGGAAACGGTTGCTCAGGCCGGTGCCGCGGCGGTTAAGGTAATAGGCCTTCTTGCAAAGGATAAGCTTATGACGAATCCTTGTACCGCAAAGCCCAATGAGCTTTTGTGCAACGGCTGCTCGCATTGTGCGAATGTTTGTCCCTACGGTGCAATCAGCTACGAAACGAAGCTTATCAATGATCACGGTGTTAAAGAGGAAAGAAGAGTTGCCGAGGTTAACACGGCTCTCTGCCAGGGCTGCGGTGCTTGTACCGTAACCTGTCCCTCCGGCGCTATGGATCTTCAGGGCTTCTCCAACAGACAGATTATAGCGGAGGTGGATGCGATATGTCAGCAATAGAAAATACGGAATTCAGACCGAAAATAGTTGCATTTTGCTGTAACTGGTGCAGCTATGCCGGCGCGGATCTTGCCGGAAGCAGCAGACTTTCATACAGTGCGGATATAAAGATTATAAGAGTGCCTTGCTCATGCAGAGTTAACCCGATGTTTATTTTAAGAGCCTTCGAAAAGGGCGCGGACGGTGTTATACTTTGCGGATGCCATCCCGGGGACTGCCACTATTCCACGGGTAACTTCTATGCAAGACGCAGAATGACGCTTCTTTTCTCCATGCTTGACTTCTTGGGTATCGAGAAGGGTCGTACCAGGGTTGAATGGGTTTCGGCTGCGGAGGGCGTTAAGTTCTCGCAGACCATGAACGAATTTGCCGAAAAAATCAAATCTCTCGGTAAAAACGTAAGATTGGGGGATTTAAGATGCAAAGACTGATTAAGAGAGCGAATGAGCTCCTGGCATCCGGTGAGGTGACAAGAGTTCTGGGCTGGAGGGCTTCGGACGAGGGCTTCAATCCCGAGCCCGCATACTTTGAAAACGAGAAGGATATGGAGTCCTTCGTATACAACGGCTTCTGCGGCGCAAATCTTAGCAAATTTATGATTGAAGCGTCGAAAAAAGAAGGAAAAACGCTTGTTTTCTTAAAGCCCTGCGATACCTACAGCTTTAACCAGCTTATAAAAGAGCACAGGGTGGACAGAGAAAAGGCATATATAATCGGTGTGGGATGCCGCGGAAAGCTTGACATGGAAAAAATCAAGGCGGCCGGCTTTAAGGGTATAACCGAAATTGAGGGTGCCGATGAATTTACCGCCGATGACCTTAAGATAAAAACGCTTTACAAGGACGGCGAAATGAAGTATTCCGATGCTTTGCTTTCACGTTGCCATATGTGTAAGGGTAAGGAGCACAAGGTATATGATGAGGTAATCGGAGAAAGCGTTGACACAAAAACCGAGGGACGCTTTGACGAAATTGAAAAAATCGAAGCTATGACGCCCGAGGAAAGATTTAATTTCTTTAAGAGTGAGCTTTCGAAGTGCATAAGATGCAATGCCTGCCGTAACGTATGTCCGGCGTGCAGCTGCAGAAAGTGTGTATTCGACGGAACACAGTTCGATTCCGCGCAGAAGGCAAACACCGATTCGTTTGAGGAAAAGATGTTCCATATCATAAGAAGCTTCCATGTTGCAGGCAGATGCACGGACTGCGGAGAATGCTCAAGAGTATGTCCGCAGGGAATACCGCTTTATCTTTTCAATAAGAAGTTTATAAAGGATATCGATGAGTATTACGGCGAATTTGTTGCCGGTGAAAACGCGGAAGATGTGGGTCCTCTCACAAGTTACACATTTGAGGACTTGGAACCCGGAGAAAGGAGGTAAGCGCCGATGAAAAAAATGAAAAAAGGGGAGCTTAAAAAGCTTTTTGACTTAATTTCCGAGAAAGAGGAGCTTTACCTTCCCGTAAAGAAGGCGGATAAAACAAATTTTGACCTTTATACAAGTGAAGCCGAAGCGGATTTAGATACGCTTAAAACTGTTAAGTCTGCTAAGGATATATTCTTCCCCCAAAGTGAAACTCTTTATACATGCACTCGCGACGGCGGCAAGATGAAGATTGAGGCCGAAGCTCTTAAAGACAGAGATTTTGTTGTTATGGGAATTAAGGCGTGCGACGTTGCCGGAATAAATGTTTTGGATAAAGTATTTCTTTCTGAGCCTGTCGATACATTTTATGCGGCAAGGAGAGAGCACGGAACGATAGTTGCGCTTGCCTGTGCGGAGCCTGAGGAATCATGCTTCTGCAGTGTGTTCGGAATTGATGCGTCAAATCCGTCCGCCGATGCGGCAATGTGGATTTCCGGAGATGAAGTGTTCTTTGACGCAAAAACGGAAAAGGGCGAAAAATTCTTAAATGATATCGCTTCACTTTTGACCGATGCCGACGGCGAAAGGGTGGAGGAGCAGAAAAAAGCAATACATGAAATCACCGAAAAGCTTCCTTATGCCAAGCTTTCGCTTGAAGGCTGGGGCAAGGAAGAAAAAACGGATGAGCTTTTCAATTCTCCGCTTTGGAATGAGCTTTATGCTCCCTGCCTTGCATGCGGAACATGCACCTTCTCATGCCCGACCTGCCAGTGCTACGACATAAAGGACTATAAGGCAAACGGCAAGACGGAGCGTTATCGTTGCTGGGATTCGTGCATGTATTCGGACTTTACGATGATGGCACACGGAAACAACAGAACAAGCCAGTTGCAGCGCTTCCGTCAGAGATTCATGCACAAGCTCCAGTATTTCCCGATTAACAACGAGGGAAGCTTCTCGTGCGTCGGATGCGGCAGATGTGTTGACAGATGCCCGTCGTCACTTAACATAGTAAAGGTAATTAAAGCATTTTCCAAGGAGGGCACGAAGTAATGAGCGAATGT
>CAZRUB010000034.1:0-10403 GCA_964603185.1 uncultured Ruminococcus sp. | reverse complement strand
GATTAATATGCCGGGGTTTTTCAATATGGCACGAGCGATGGAGATACGCTGCTTTTCGCCGCCGGATAAGCCGACGCCGCGTTCGCCCAGCATGGAATCGTATGCGTCGGGCTGAGTTACGATGAAGCCGTGTGCGTTCGCAACATCCGCCGCGTGAATTACCGCTTCAACGTCCGCGTTCGGGTCGCCGTAGGCTATGTTGTTGTAAATCGTGTCGGAAAACATCATCGGCTCCTGCTGAACATAGCCGATATGCCCGCGGTAGCATTGAATATCGATATCTCTTATATCCTTGCCGTCAACCGTGATTTTGCCCGAATATCCGTCATAATAGCGCATCAAAAGGTTAATCAAGGTCGATTTCCCGCTTCCGGTGGTTCCCACTATGCCGACAATGTCACCTGCGTTGATTTTGAAGCTTATATCGGACAGAATCTTTTTTGTTTTGTCAAACGAGAAGTTAACATTCTTAAATTCGATTTCACCCTTGATATGGGCAGGCTTTTCGCTTCCCTCCGCATTAAACTCGGGCTCCGCATCTATTATATCCATTACTCTTTCAACCGAGGAAAGTGCCGACTGATACTGGTCGCCTATTCCGGCAAAATATCTTACAGGCGAATAGAACATGGAGGTGTAGGAAATGAAGGAAACAAGAATACCGGGAGTTAAGCCGTAGGTTTCGTGCATTGCCCACCTTCCGCCCACCGCCCATATCGTAAGCGTTCCTATGGTGATTAGGAAGGAAAGCACTTGGGGATAAACGGCTGTGATGCGCCCCGTTTTGATAACGGTATTATACCATTCCTCGTTATAGCCGCGGAATTTTTTAACGGCGCGCTCCTCACCCGAAAAGGCTTTGACAACGCGGATGCAGGGAATACTGTCCGTTAAAACGGAGGTGACGCTTGCCCATTTGCGCCATATCCTTCTGTACATCGGGGCAACCTTGCGGGCGAATTTTTTACCGCCGATAACCACAATCGGAACCGGGATAAGCGAAATAAGCGTCAGCCGCCAGTTCATCGCAATCATGATGATGATAATTCCGAAAAGCAAAAGCACTTGATTTGCCGCATCTCGCGCAACGCTGATAATGAAATTCTCAATCGTTGAGGTGTCGCCGCCTATTCTGTTTATAACCTGGCCGGTTGCCGTTTTATCGTAAAACTTCATCGGAAGGTACTGCGCTTTTTTGTAAACGTCATTTCTTAAGGCAACAACCATTCTGCCGCCGCTTTTGCAAAGAATATAGGATAAAAGCGCCGCCAGCGAATAATGGATTATGTAGAAAACAAACATTGCGGCGACAAGAATGCCCAAAAGAGCGGGGCTTCCGCTGGGGATAATCTCGTCAATTATAAGCTTATTTGTATAAGGCGGAACCAGCTGAATCGCCGCCATAACCAAAATAATCAGGAAGCACGCGAAAAGCGACTTAAGCTCCGGCTTGACATACGGAGCGAATTTCTTGAATATATGTCCCTTGGAGCGACATTTTATGCATTCTGCACCCGGACGGATTAAGGTTCTTCCGCATTTGGGACAAACACGCATAAGCTTTTCGTAGGTACCGTTAACAATCTGCATTTCCTCATCCGCGCTTTTGCCTGAGGCAACGGAGGATATGAACCTCGACGTCATATCCATAAGGGATGCGACGGAGAAGGTGAAGCGCATTACGATTTCCTTTTTCCCGTCGCTTTTTTCGATTTCAAGATAAGCGTTGGAATACATGCGCTTTATTTTGGAGGTCTTTACCTCACCGAATGAGTATTTTTCGATCGTGTCATTATCCATATCGAGAACAAAAAAACCACTTTTTCCGACGGCAACGGCAGTTTGACCATAACGTGCGTTAAGGCCAAGATCACCTATTACCGCGAAAAGCAGTGGATCATTCTCGCTCTGATACGGCTTTAAAAGCTCGGCGAATTTGTCGGGAGCCTTCTTGTTTATAAGCAGTGAATCAAAGTTTGTCATATTTAACACCTCGGTTCAGCATGGATGGCAAAAGCCATCAAACCTTATTGTTTTTTTTGAGTATACCAGTTTTAATACGCAATGTCAACCCCTTTTTTAAATAAAATACATTTTGCAATACAAATGAAAAAGGAGCTTCGGCATAACAAATATGAAAAAGCGTTATGCCGAAGCCCTTTTATTCTTGTTTTAATAAGGATACGCTCAATTCGTAGCGCATATTCATGGTGCCCACCGTTTTATCGTAGGTTGTTGTGCAGTATGCCGAAATTCCGTCCTCTTCGGTTAAGGCAAAGCCCAAAACTACAGGCTCCGCTCCGCCGGGTGCGAAGAATTTTTGCTCCGTCCCCTTCATTTGAACGAAAACCGTACCATCCTCAAGCCGTGCCGAAAAGGCCTCCGGCGTTGCGCCCAAGGCAGTGTCCTCTCCGTCAACCGTCATTTCGCCCGGAATTACCGTGAAGGCCATGCCGCCATCCTCCAAGCTCACAAGCGATGCGGTTCCCGAGGATAAAATTTCTTCCGTTACAACGGAATAATTTCCCGAAAGATCCTCATCATAGTTTTTCACAAGGTGATAATTGTAGGTATAAAGCCCTTCATAACGCTTTGCGCCGACAGGCTCGTCAATTACGGCGACCGGCTCTTGAATTTCGTTTTCGGGCTCCCGCTCCTCCTCCGATTCGGATGCACCGAAATATTGCTCAAGATAACCAAGCTCACAGCTTATGATAAACGCGTTTTCAAGGATGAACAAAAAGGAAACAACGATTGCAACGGCTGCCCATACCCTGCCGCGCCTCAGCTTCTTTTTAAGCTTTTTGTCCGCCCTATCGAATTTTTCCTGCATTCTCACCGCAAGTGGCGAGGTTTTGCCGTGCAAATCCTCCCTCGGGGCGGATAGCGAAGCATTTACCGCGGGAGCTTTTTCTCCCTCCGACGCGGAAACGGCTTTTCCCTCCTCCGCTTTTCCCGCGGGCACCTTTTCTTCCGTTTTGTTCAAGGGCTCACCGCAGATTTTGCAGAATTTATTTTCAGCTTTATTTTCCGTGCCGCACTTTGTGCATTGCATAATTTATCGCTCCTTCGTAAAAAACAACCTTGCTCTTATGTTCTTATGTTATTATACAATATCCGACAAAAAAATGCAACAGAAAAAGAGAAATTTAAAATGACAAAAAGAGAAATTTAAAATGTTAAAAAACACTTGACAAAAGAAAAAAAAGGTTATATAATTAGTATGTTGTCTGTGCATGTAGCTCAGCTGGATAGAGCACTTGGCTACGGACCAAGGTGTCGGGAGTTCGAATCTTCTCATGCACGCCAAGACGGCAGTTTTCTAAAGAAAACTGCCGTCTTTTTATTTAACCGAAGGGAAGTCGAAGGATAATAATCCGAACCGGACTGAAAAAGCAGCCGTCTTTTAAGAAAAACGACTGCTTTAATGCTTATTTTCGGATTATTCTTCATCTTCGTCCGATGCCTCGGAACCTGCATTTTGAACGGCTTCCCCGTCCTCTTCGACATCTTCCTCAACCTCGGACTCTGCGTAATCGTCATAATAATCCTCTTCCTCGGATTCGTCCGGAAGGCCGACCTCCATTATAACGTTACCGTCAAGGTCACACACCGCGATGTATTGCTCATAATTATCGGTAAATTCCATCGAAAGAAATTTATCTCCGGAAAGCGCCATATAGCCATAACCGGGCTCGGTTATTTTAAGAACATCGGAACCGTCCAAATTCATACGATAGATTGAAAAATCCGCCGTATTGTAATAATAAAGGAATTTGCCGTAGATATTGATCGATGCGGCATTTACGCCGTTATTAAGCGTGCCGACGGTGTTGTTCTTCAAATCAAAGGTATAAAGAGTGTAGGTGCCGGTTTGAGCATCGATAAAGTAGAGCGTTTTTCCGCTTATCGCCATGCATGTAACAACCGCCTGGCTGAGTGTTTCGGGCTCAAGCTCACTCGAAGCGCGCTTTTCGTTTTCGCCGAGGGGCGATGCCGCCGCCAACTGCACGGACTTCTTAACGCTCACCTTCAAAAGCGAGGTGGTTTCCACATCGCAATAATAAAGGTCGTCACCGTTCACAAGATACGAAATCATAAGCGCGTCACATACAACCTCGGGCTCTCCCCCTCCGTTTAAGCTTACGCGATAAAGCCTGCTTGAATATCCCGAGTGAAATTCCGGCACGGACTTCAAGTAGTAAAGATATCCGTCCGCAAGCTGGGGCGAGGAAATCGTATCCGAAATGATGACGATATCGTTTGTTCCGTCAACATATTTTTTGTATTCGTAAACAAACGACGAGCCGTCCTCGGAAGTGTCGTAGCCCATATAGTAAATGTTGTTTTTATAGTTTGAAATGTAAACCGCGTAATCGTCGGTTACAACTTCGCTTTCGCCTGTTCTCAAGCTTGTTTTGTGCATCTTAAGGTCGTTAAAATCAACATGATAAAGATAATTGCCTTTAACTGTCGCAAAGCCCTGAGAAACAAGGTTTCCCGTACCCTCGGAGGAACCGGAGCCGGAAAATAAGAAGGCCGCGGCCGCAATAAGAATAACGACGATTGCCGCTATTGCAACGAAAATCCCGTTTTTTTTCTTTTTGGGAGCGGGCGCTTCGTCCTCGGACGCCTCCTCCTCTGAAGCAAACTCAAGTGCTTCGGCTTCTTCCTTAATCTCCTCCTCGGCTTCCTCGGATGAGGTCGTTTCACTCACTTCTTCGGGCGCGGAGGCTTCCGCATCCGAAATGATTTCGTTATTTTCACCTGCTTCCTCGGGAACGATATTTTCGTCCTCGGGAGTTAAGTTTTTGTTCTCGTCCATGATTTACCTCCGCTTTTTAATTATGGGCAAAGCCCGTTAAGTTTCCGCCAAGATACATGAGTACCAAGGTTACCGCAACCAACGCAATCGTTACCGCTGCCGCAATGATGAAGAACACGATACGTACAGACTTTTTGGACCATATCTTGTTTATCGCGAGAAGATAATAAGAAAGGCAGAAAATGAAATAAAGAGCAACGGCATAGTAGCTTACGGCAACGCCGGAAAGCCATGTGTGACCGTTATACGATCCGAAGCGACAGAACACGAACCAGAGCGCAGCATCCGCCAAGCCTACCGCACACCATTTATAAAGTGCGTTCTTTTTCTTCACATATCCCAAAACCGCGAATACCAATACCGCGGCAACACCGAGCCACATCAACACGTTGCAGATAACCATCATTCCGCTTGTAAGCGTGCCGCTTTTCAAATAGTTGTTGAAAACCGCAAAAAGCACCGCAAGCACAAGAACAATGCTTGTTTGCAAAACTATATAATTTTCAAGCTTTGCGCGAAGCGCGGCATTCTCCGCTTTTTTCGCCGTATTCCTCTCGGCGTGAATTTGTTTTTTTGACATTTTGAAATTCATCCCTTCTGTAAAAAATATAAGCTATTATATCTATAATATATGTATTTTTCGAAAAAGTCAATATAAAAGAATTAAAAATTCAAAAAATCAATTAATATTTTTCACAAAAAAACTCTGCTTTTTTGTGAGCAGAGCCTTTTCTCGTTTATTGTTTCTTTATTCTGTCGATTATTCTTCCGGTTCTGCCCAAAATTGCGGCCGCCTCCGCACGCGTTATGCTGTAGGAGGAATTAAAGGTTCCCGAGCTATCATTACCGGTTAAAATTCCCGCATTGTAGAGAGCATAGATTTCGGAGCCGTATTTATCGGTGCTTTGAACATCCGGAATCGTCCAATAGTTAATTTGCGAAAGATAATCGATTGTTACGCTGCGACAGAAGATATATGCCATTTCGCCCCTTGTTGCGTTCCGCGTATAATCGGAAAAATCGCCTTCCTCGATAATTCCGTTGGTTATGGCAAAATTAACGTAGCCATCATACCAGCTTCCCGAATCGGAGGCCGCAAACGAAAGCTCCGAGCCTCCGCGGATACTGTTGTAAAGTCGCGACGCCATTGTGATTGCTTCGGCAAGCGTCATGCTTCCTTCGGGGTTAAAAAGCGTGTCCGAATAGCCCTTCATAAGCTCGGCATCGCAAACAATTCCCACCGTGTCGTAATACCATTTATCCGTTGTTACGTCGCTGAAAAGCTTTTTGTAGGAGGCAACCGTAAGCCTTACGGTACCCGTAAAGGTCTTGCCCGAATTGCTGGTTCCCACATAAGACAGCGAAACGTTGCCCTTGTAATTCTCGGCGGGAACGAATGTGAGCGAGCTTATCGACGGATTGCCGGACGCGTAAAATACGGTGGATGAGGTTATTTCGGCCTCGTTCTCGGTTTTATAATTACTGTAAAGCTTGCCGTAGGATGTATTGAAAAGCCCGAGCCTTATGCTTTTTATCGAGTCGCCCGTAACGCTGAGGCATGCAACATTGAACGGTCCCACGGTGAAGGCTGCGCTTCTGTTTTTAACCACGCCGAGTGATACATCCGCACTTCCGGAATCGTCGTTGTCGGCATTGTCGGAGGCTATGCTTTTTACGGTTATTTTTATCTTTCCGGTTGCACTGCTTCCGCTTGATGCATATGCGGTATAGCTTAAGGTGACGGTGCCTGTGTAATTATTTGCCGGTACGAAGCTTACGTTTTTGATATAAGGCGATTTTGAAGAATAAAACTTATCCGAGGTGCTTACCTTTTCTTCATCATCACCATCGTAATCATAGTAAAGCTTGCCGTAGGAGGATGAAATCGACGAAAGCTTTATATAGCTTAAGGTTTTGGAGGTTGCCTTTTTGAAGGCGGTTGAAATCGTGCTTGCATTGAGCGTAACCGCGGTATTTTTCGAGGTGGTTAACGTTATCGCGGAAACGGTTTCGTCGTCATCGTCATCATCGTCATCATCGTCGTCGGCCGCTGAAATTTTTATTTGAATTTTACCGGTATAATATTTACTGCTTGTGTAATAGCCCTTATAGGGTATTGTTATTGTACCCGATGCGCTTGATTTCGGCACGAATGTGATATCGTCTATCTCCGGGTCGTCATCCACATAGTAATATTCTCCGGAGGACGCCTTATCGTCATATTTGGATGAGGATTTATAACCCAAATAAAGCGTGCCCTTGGAGGATGAAGGAAGTGACGTGAAGGCAATTTTTATAAGCTCCTCATCGGTTTCGTCCTCGCACTCGTCAATAAAATCGTCAACGTCAAATTTCAGCTTGTCATCGGCATCGACGGTGTATTTAATCACCGATGATGAAGATGATGAATCGGAGTCCGAGCATTTCACCTTGACGGTACCGGAGAAGGTTTTTCCCGATTCGGTTGTTCCCGTGTAGGAAATGCTTACCGTTCCCGAATAACCGCTCTTGGGAACGAAATATACCTTGTTGATTGACGGGGTTCCGGAGGCATAATACTTTTTGGAAGCGGTTACCTTTGCCTCGGACGAGCCCTCGTAATCGAAATAAAGCACACCCTTGGATGAGGACGGAAGCGTGAATTTAACATAGTCCAGGTCCTGATTTTTGGCATCGAGAGCCGCATTCTTAAAATCTGCGGCCTTGAATTTTACGGCCTCGTCATCATCGGTGGTATAGCTTATGCTGTCCGCCGAGGAGCTTTCGCCGCTCGTTACGGTGATTACGATTTTGCCGCTTAAGGTGTCGCCGTCGCCGTACATTTTATAAGGTATGCTCACAGTACCTTTTTTTGCGGCAACAAAGCTTATATCATCGAGAAATGCCGTCGTTAAACGACTGCTCGTTTTAACCTTTGCCTGGCTCTTGCCGCCGTAATCGTAGTAAAGCACGCCGTACGAGGATGAGGGAAGCGTGGTTATCTGGGCATAGGAAAAGCTTTTGCCCGTTATCTCTTTGTATTGCGCGGTAAAATCCTTTGCCGAGAAGGAAGCCTCATCGTCAACCTCGGCCTTGTATGTAATATCGTCGGGCTCGGTTTTTTCGTTTTTATCGTTTTTGCCGTCACCGGCGGTGTTGTCGCCGCTCTCGGTGTTGTCGCCGCTCTCGGTGTTGTCGCCGCTCTCGGTGTTGTCGCCGCCCTCGGTGTTGCCGCCGCTCTCGGTGTTGCTGCCGCCTTCGGTTTTGTCGTCGCCTTCGGTTTTGCCGCCGCCTTCGGTTTTGTCGTCGCCTTCGGTTTTGCCGTCGCCTTCGGTTTTGCCGTCGGTATCGTCGCCCTTGTTGCCCTCGGAGCTCTCCGACTCGTCCTTATCCTTACTATCCTTATCGGTTGTGCTGTCCTCGTCCCTTTTTTCATTTTCGTCCGTTGTCTGCGAAGACGATGCACCTTCATCCTCGGCAGAGCCCTCGTCGCAAAACGCACACAAGGTAAGCATAAATGCAAAAACAAGGATAAGTGCCGTCAACCGTAAAAAGTTTTTTTTCATAATTTTTCGTGCCTCCTTCAATCTGTAAATTGCTTATGTTTTTAATATACACTTGCGGAGAGCGCTTGTCAATACAATAATGGGAAACTTTTGTATTTACGTTTGGAAAAGTACACCCCCACACTTATAATACAATGCGAACCCCCAAAAGGTTGCATATTAAAAAAATTTAAAGCAAAGAACAACGTCGCGTTCCGATTCGCGGCTCGGCACCGCAAGCCGAATACGGGGATATTTCGCCTTCAGAAAAATAAGCACATCACTTATTATTTTTTCCCGCTCGCCTGTGTCCATAACAAAAAAATCCGTCACTCCGGATAGAATTTGAAGCTCGCATTCGGCTAAAATGCGGCTTTTATATTGCTGAATTTCAGCGGTTGTCATTTATCGCTCATCATCCTTTTTGACCACTATAGCGGACAATATTTTCACTGATTATATCACAGAATATAGATAATTGCAATAAAAATCGGCTTAAATATACGGAGGGATGAGGACTATGGAACAAAAGCTGCGCCGCGACAGATGTATGGGAGATAATTTAAGAAGACTGCGCATTGCCAACAAGCTGTCGCAGGAAAAGCTTTGCGCAATGCTGCAACTTATGGGCTGCGACATAGGGAGAACCACCTATGCCAAATACGAAGCGGGTCAGCTTAACATAAAAATAAGCGCAATCATTGCACTTAAAGAAATTTACGGTTGCGAATACGACGATTTCTTTTACGGGCTTTCCGTTTATCAAGAGTAGGCTTTTTTAAATATTTACAAAATATTAAAAAAGTTATATTGTCTAAAGAAGAAAAATATGCTATAATTATAAGAAAGATGCTTTTAAGGAGGCGGATGAGACATAAATATGAACAGAATGCTTAACGAAAACCGTGCGGCATCCGCGGAGAAGCTGCGCGAAGCGGCGTTTTCGGTTATCCCGCTCGTGCTTCTTGTTGTGATATTATGCTTTACGATTGTGCCGGTGCGCACAGATTTAATGCTTAATTTCATACTCGGCACGCTTCTCGTGATATTGGGAATGAGCTTTTTTTCGCTGGGTGCCGAAATGTCCATGACGCCCATCGGAACTAAAATAGGTACGGCGATGACGAAAACAAAAAAGCTTCCCTTTATATTGGCGGCAAGCTTTGCACTCGGGTTTGCCGTTACCGTGGCGGAGCCGGATCTTCAGGTGCTTGCCGAAACCGTGCCGCACATAAACAATACCGTGTTGGTTGTGACGGTGGGTGCCGGTGTGGGCTTTTTCCTTATGCTTTGCATGGTAAGAATTTTAAGCGGAATAAAATTAAGATGGATGCTTCTTGCCTTTTATGTGCTGATTTTTCTGCTTGCTGCGATAACCGACAGGGATTTTTTGGGGATTGCATTCGATTCCGGCGGTGTGACGACCGGCCCCATGACCGTTCCCTTCATATTGGCGCTGGGCGTCGGCGTATCCAACATTCGAAGCGATAAAAAGGCGGAGGCGGACAGCTTCGGTCTTGTTGCTCTTTCATCGATAGGCCCCATTCTTGCGGTGTTGATGCTCGGCTTTTTCTATTCCGGAGAGGGCGGAGAAACGGTTGCATCGGAAAAGCTTTTTTCCACCACCGGCGAAATCGGCGCGGAATATATCATGTCGCTTCCCCACTATCTTTCGGAAATGGCTCTTTCGCTTTTGCCGATAGCGGCGATTTTTTTACTGTTTCAATTTTTTTCGCTGAGGCTTTCGAAGAGAGCCTTGGGAAAAATTATGATAGGCTTGCTTTATACATATGCCGGGCTTGTTCTTTTCTTAACCGGCGTAAATGTCGGCTTTTCCCCGCTGGGAACGGTTTTGGGCGCATCACTTGCGTCCGGACGAACAAAGGCGATTCTTATCCCGATTGCGATGCTTTTCGGATGGTTCATAATTTCGGCGGAGCCTGCGGTAAGCGTGCTTCAAGCCCAGATTGAAGAAGTCAGTGCCGGCGCCATACCGAAAAAAGCAATTAAATTCAGCCTTTCGATTGCGGTTGCGATTGCCATGGGCCTTTCCA
>CAZRUB010000033.1:0-10680 GCA_964603185.1 uncultured Ruminococcus sp. | reverse complement strand
GACACATGGGTTGCAACTGATTCTTACGGCAGAAAAGTTGCAGATTTTGAAGAAACCGGCGCAGTTAAGACGGGTGACCATTATGTCGGCATGATGTACTGGAACTGGCACGAAAATAACAACGTAAAGCCTGTTGTTATAAGTGAAGTCATAAAAGAAAATCCCGAAGCGAAGGATGAATATTCACATCCCGCATGGGGGGATGGACAGACCTGGTGGGCAGAGCCGCTTTTGGGCTTCTATGCCGGAAATGAATACTGGGTATACCGCCGTCATGCTTCCTGGCTTGCAAACGCCGGGGTTGACGTGCTTTTCTTCGACTATACCAATGTTGATATGACCTACATAAGAAACTTAAGGGTTATGCTTTCCGCTTTTCATGACGCAAGAGAAAGCGGTATAAATGCTCCCAAGCTTTCGGGGTATTCCGGAAATCCCCAGAATACGGCAAACGTATTGGAGTCCTTCTGGTTTAATTTCATTAATGACGAAAGTTATTCAGATCTTCTTTTCTATTGGGACGGTAACCCCATTGTAGGCGCAAGAACCAAGAGCAATATGATGACTTATGTTGATAAAACCAACGAGAGAGATGTTGCACTTCTTGAAACAATTTACGAAAACATAACCACAAGGGATTTGGGCTCAAGACAGGACGGTCCCCAAGAGGGTAACCCGGCTTGGGTATGGCTTGAAAATTATCCCCTTCATGAGTGGGGCGCAACGCGTGACGACGGCAGAGTGGAAGCGATGAGCGTCGGAGTTTCGATAAATCATTCGTATGTATATAACTATGTATATGTCGGTGTTGCATCGGACGAATACACAAAGGGAAGAGCATACACAGAGGGCTTCGGCGAGGGCGATGATCCCAGAAGTGCGGCATTCTTCCGTGAGCAGACCGCGCAGGTGCTCGATACCGACCCGGCATTTGTAATGATTGACGGATGGAATGAATTTTACGCACACCGTCAGCAGAATTACGCGGGCTTCAAGTGCTCGTTTGTTGATACCTTCGATGATGAAAACAGCCGTGACTTTGAGCCTGTAAACGGACTTTTGAAGGACGATTATTATAACCTTTTGGTTGACTTTATAAGAAAATATAAGGGCGTTCGTCCCGCACCGGTGGCGGGAGCAGCCAAAACGATTGACATTTCGGCTTCGGCGGAGCAGTGGTCGGATGTTACACCTCGTTTCTATAACGATTATGACGCATATGAAAGAACGGAAAAAAGCCAGGGTGTAACCTATGAAGGTAAAACGGTTAATTCAATTGAAAATGCGAAGGTTTCGCGTGACGCGGAAAACCTTTATTTCTATGTTAAGTGCAGAGATAATATAAAAACGGGTCAGAACGAATTTTTGCACCTTTATATTAACGCAGACCGTAACTACGCGACAGGCTGGGAAGGCTATGACTATGCCGTAAACCGTGTTGACGGAGCATTGGAAAAATACGAAAAC
This sequence comes from uncultured Ruminococcus sp., assembly GCA_964603185.1. GTDB lineage: Bacteria > Bacillota > Clostridia > CAKSNL01 > HGM11501 > HGM11501. Next base: position 9,213 of record CAZRUB010000033.1, on the reverse strand, counting down.
GGCGCATGGACAAAATTGGCGGACGTAAAATATTCCGTTTCGGGCGATGTGCTGCAGCTCAAGCTCTCACGTGCGGCAGTTGGGCTTACCGATTCGCTTGAATTTGAGTTTAAGTGGGTTGACGCATCCGGCGAAATCGCAAGCGGAAATATACTTGACGTATATAAAACAGGCTCTGCCGCACCCATGGGAAGATTTAACTATCTTTACACCGAGCGTGAGCAGACCGCACTTACGGACGCTCAGCGCTCCAAGCTTTACGGCACGGCAATCTTTAAGGCCGGAACCAATAACATGATAGTTTCGGGCGGAAAAATGAAGCTTTATGAGAAGGATACCAAGGTTACATCGTTTGAATCGAACGGTACGCTTTATGTTCCGCTGACCGTGTTTGAGGAAATGATGTACGGTGAGTCGAAAACAGAATATGACTACGGCGATAATACCTTACATCTTGCATGCTTTGACCTTGTAGACGGAGAGATTACCGATGAGCTTTGGATGTATTCGGTATTGGGCTCCTGCGAGGCAAGGCTTAACGGAAGGATTAAAACGCTTACCAACCCCGCAATTGTTGAGGCAAACGACGTTTTGTATATTCCGCTTACTTACTTCTCGGACTGCTTCGGCTATGATGTATATCAGAATAACGGTGTTTGGGCAATTTCACGCTACGGCAAGGTTGATTCCTCGGCGGTGGCTGAGGTTGCAACTCACCTTAACTAAGGAGGGCAAGGTATGAAAAAAATAATTTCATTGTTGATTACGATGTGTCTCGCGCTCTCCGTTACGGTGAGCATGGCGGCACTTTCCGGCGATACGTTTACGGCGGACAGTCCTTCGTTTAAGGTCGAAACCAATTCGACGGAAGCCGGCGCCAAAACGGGTGACGCATGGTACTGGGATCGCCTTAAGGACGGAGTTATATCCACCGAGGACAACAAAATAACGGAAACCTATGCTATATATTCGATTCTTCCGGCTAAGGGCTTCAGCGCATGGATTACGGCCGATCTCGGTGCAGAATATCAGTTTTCCGGCGTAAGGCTTTATTCGCGCCTCGGTTGGGCGGCACAGGCCGTTTCGAAGGGATATATCTATGTGTCCGATGACGGGGTTGACTGGATGAGGTCCGACCTTCAGACGTTTAACAAAAACGAGCGCTACGCCGATTTTAAGACGGTGTTCGGAGGCAAAGAGGTTAACGTTAATGTTCGTTACATAAAGGTTGAAGCGGTTCAGGTCGGCGGCGCCGACAATCAGCAGCACTGGGGTATGGAGGAGCTTGAGCTCATAAAGGCAAAATCCGGAGAAAAGGCGGTAAAAGCATCCGAATTGAGCGAATTCAAGGCAGATGTGTCCGATGAAAAGGAAACGACATCTTCGTCTTCGGGAAGTACTTCTTCATCCTCTTCCTCCGAAGGCGGAATTTTGGATACCGCTTCGGTGAAATTTACTATGGAAACCGATTCGACAGACAGTAAGGCAACGGTCGGAAATGCATGGTATTGGGATCTTCTCAAGGACGGAGTCATATCCACTGCGGATAACAAGATAACGGAAACTTATGCGCAGTATTCCATCCATCCCGATAAAAACGAAAGCGCGTGGGTTATCGCGGATCTCGGCGAGGATATGACCATATCCGGTGCAAGGGTATACGGAAGATTCGGCTGGACGGCTCAGTGCGTATCGCAGGGTTATATCTATGTGTCCGACGACGGGGTAGACTGGATGAGAGCGGATGCTCAGACGTTTGACCACAACGCGCGATATGCCGATTTCAAGACAGTATTCGGCGGAAAGCAGATGAATGTTACCGCGCGTTATATAAAAATTGAAGCGGTTCAGGTCGGCGGCAAAGACGACCAGCAGCACTGGGGCATGGAAGAAATACAATTCCGTGCACCGACATCCGGGGCTGAGAGCGTAAAGGTATCCGCGCTTTCCGAATATAAGGCAGAGGGTAAGGCTCCTGTTGTAAAGGACAACACAAAGGCAGACAACACAGATAATTCATCCAAGTATCCGCTCCTTACGGATAAATCCTCATGGCAGCTTTCCGTAAACTCTCAGATTTCTGAATGGAACGGTGTTAAAGCGGCATTTGACGGAAATAAGGATACATTCTGGCACTCAAATTATACCGCTGAAAACGGACAGGTAACCTGGAAAGAAGCTCCTCCCTACGAAATAAACATCGTATTTCCGGAGAAGACCAAGATTTCCGGGATGATTTATCAGCCCAGAAGCAGTATCGGCGGAACAATAACGGTATGCGAAATCTGGGTATCGGATTCCGATTCGGGTGAGCTTTCGCTTCTTACCACCGCGAACATGTCGAACGATACAACGGTTAAGAATGTTGAATTTTACGCAAATATAGCGGTTAAGCGCATAATGCTTAAGGCAACAGAAACAATTAATAATGTCGGAACGGCTGCGGAGTTTGACTTTATTGCGGAAAGAGAGGGCTTAAAGGACGCTTCGATAGAGGAATATCCGGAGATTGAAGCGGAAAACAAGCTTTATCTTATAGATAACAAGTATTTCACCGCAACAAGCGATGTTCCGGTGTGGGCAGGACATGACGTTTCTTCAATGTTTGATTCGGGCATAAACAGCTTCTGGCAGACAGAGGGAACAACTTTCCCAATAATCTTTAACATTGATATGAAAACTCAGCAGGAAATAACTAAAATGGAGATGGTTCCGCGTCAGTCTTCGGATTTTCACGGAAACTGGAAGTCATATGAAATTTGGGCGGGAAATTCACCGGATGAGCTTGTTAAGGTTTACGAGGAAACGGATTCCCCCAAGAGCCTTGACGCTAAAATAGTTGAATTTTCGGAACCGATAAAGGCAAGATATCTTGAATTTAAGGTAACGTCTACGCATGTGCTTAATGTAGCGTCAATGGCAGAAATCTATATGTATCAGACGAAGGACGCGATGGACAGGGCACAGGCACAGAATTATGAAAAATACGTTCTTAAGGTTGACGATAAGAAAATGACCGTAACCAAGGGCTCCGAAACCTATGAAAAGGAGCTTGACGTAGCGCCGTACATCTATCCCGGAAAGGGCACCACGTTGATTCCTCTCCGCGGACTTATTGAGGAAATGGGCGGCGAAATCGAATGGATTGACGAAACCCGGGAGATAAATATTACCGCTCCGTCGGGAAGAATTGAAATGCAGGTGCAGAAAAAGACAGTTTATTCCGAGCATCCCAATTACGGAATGATAAGATACACTCTTTCGGTTGCACCGAAAATAAAGGATTCGAGAACATTTATTCCGCTTCGCTTTGTTTCGGAACATATGGGCTATGAAGTAACCTGGAACGGCGACACGAGAGAAATCACAATCGAGAAAAAATGAAAAAAGGTCCGAGCAATGAAGTTTGCTCGGACCTTTTTTTCTTATCGATAATGCGATATGGGTTCTGAAATTAAAAAAATGTTAATTAACCTTAAGAAATATTGACTTATTATAAAAAAAGGATGTATAATAAGAAAAAAGGGTGGTGGAGTTTTTGAAAAATTTTCTTGATAAGGCGAAGCACGGCTCGCTCCTTTCCGCGGCGGTGTCGTTTCTTTTGGGACTTGTGCTTTTGATTCATCCAGCGGTATCCTTTGACATTCTGTGCGCTTTTGTCGGCGTGATATTCGTGGCGTTTTCGGTTTACAGCATCGTTATTGCCGTTAAAAGCACGGCGGGCTTTTTGTTCGGAGCAATGCTTTTTGCGGACATTGCGATAGGGCTTTTCGGGCTTTATCTTATATCTGCGCCCAACCTTATAAAAAGCATAATTCCGATTATTCTCGGCGTTATAATTTTAATTCATTCGATAACGGAAATAAGGGCGGCGCTTTTCATGCGCGATATGGGAGAGAGGTATTCCTGGGCTCTCGCATTGGGAGTATTGACGCTTCTTGCTTCGGTGCTTATTTTGCTCCATCCTTTCAAAACCGGGGATTTAATGATAAGATTGGTCGGCGCGGCATTCGTTTACGACGGTGCGTCGTCGCTTTGGGTTTTGATTTCCTTTTTCAAAAAGCAAAAAAAGCATAACGGTGCAAAAACTGTCGACTATAAGGAATTTTAGTATTGCATTTTATGAGATATGGTGGTATAATTATACAAAGCATTAAAAAAGGGGCGTTAAAAAATGGAAAAGAAAAATATCGATTGGTCGTCACTGGGCTTCGGATATATCAAAACCGATTTCAGATTTGTTTCCAATTATAAGGACGGCGCGTGGGATGACGGCGTGCTGACGGAGGACGCAAGCGTTGTTATAAGTGAGTGCGCGGGCGTTTTGCAGTATGCGCAAACCTGCTTTGAAGGCATGAAGGCATATACCACGGAGGACGGCAGGGTTGTTGTTTTCAGACCCGATTTGAATGCCGCACGTATGGCGGATTCCGCAAGAAGGCTTGAAATGCCCGCATTCCCCGAGGATAAATTCGTTGAGGCGGTAGTTGAAACCGTAAAGGCAAACATGGCGTATGTCCCGCCCTACGGCTCGGGTGCGACGCTTTACATCCGCCCTTACATGTTCGGCTCCGACCCGGTTATCGGTGTTAAACCGGCAAACGAATATCAATTCAGAATTTTGACCACTCCCGTCGGCCCTTATTTCAAGGGCGGCGCAAAGCCGATTGTTATAAAGGTTTCGGATTTTGACAGGGCGGCACCCAACGGTACCGGCCATGTTAAAGCCGGTCTTAACTACGCTATGAGTCTTCATGCGATTGTAACCGCGCATAATGAGGGCTTCGCCGAGAACATGTATCTTGACGCAAAAACACGCACCAAGGTGGAGGAAACCGGCGGCGCCAACTTCATTTTCATAACCAAGGACAATAAGCTTGTGACGCCGAAGTCGGAAAGTATTCTGCCCTCCATAACACGCCGTTCGCTCATGCATGTTGCGAAGGAATACCTTGGCATGGAGGTTGAGGAGAGAGAGGTTGAATTTTCCGAGGTTCCCGATTTTGCCGAGTGCGGCCTTTGCGGCACGGCGGCGGTAATTTCGCCTGTCGGCAAAATATATGACCATGGCAAGGAAATCGCATTCCCCTCCGGTATGGACGATATGGGGCCCGTCACCAAGAAGCTTTACGACACCTTAACCGGCATTCAGATGGGCAGAATCGAGGCGCCGAAAGGTTGGATTAAGGTTATTGAATAAAAAATCGTAAAAAGTGAAAAAAATGCTTGCATTGGCACGAAAAGTATGATATACTATAAAAAGTTAATGACTGTCGGCAAAATCCGACGGTCGAAATGAACGAGAGGTGAACAGAATGAAACAGGGAATTCATCCGGATTACAAGCAGACGACCGTCAGGTGCGCATGCGGCGAAGTAATCGAAACCGGCTCCACGAAGGAGAATATATCGGTCGAAATTTGCTCCAAGTGCCACCCCTTCTACACAGGTAAGCAGAAGCTTGTTGACACAGGCGGTCGTGTTGAAAGATTCAGAAAGAAATTTAATCTTGAGAACAAATAAAAGCGGACTTTTTTCCGCTTTTTTTGTTTTTAAACCTTGTCACGGGAAGCAAATGATGGTATAATAATATAAATAGCTTTACTGAAAAGGGATGTTTATGAGAGTTAAGGTTGATAAGCTTACGGGCAAGGAATTTTCGGAATATTCCGACAGCACCTTCGCAAAGCCCGTTAAAATGTCCTTGGGGATTTTTCTTTGCATAATTCTGTTTTTTGCGGCAGTGCTTTTATTGAACAAGGCCTCGGCGGAGCTTATAAAGCCTTTGTGGATTGCCGCGTTTGTTCTGGCGCTTTTGTTGCTTTCTGCAAACAGTGTTATAAGCCTTGCGTTTAAGAAATCCGGCTTTGCGGAAACAAAATGCTGCTTCGATTTTTCCGAGGACGGAATGTATATTAAAATCGGCGACATGGAAGGCGATCTGTCGTGGGAATACATAAAGTATCTGAGAGAAACGAAATCGCTTTTCGTTATAAGGGCAAAGGGCAGTCAATTCATAATTCCGAAGCGCTGCATAAAAAAAGAAGGGGAATTTTTGGATTTTTTCAAGGCCGTGCTGCCCGATGAAAAAATAAAGCTTATGAAATTTAAGAAAAAAGAGGAAACCGAAGAAGATGGCAATAAGGATAACTGATGAGGCAGAGGTTTTAAAACAGAAAAAAATAATGGCGGAAATCGCCGCGGACAGCCGCAAGAACAAGAAATACTGCCTTTTCACGTTAGGGTGTCAGCAGAACGAGAGCGATTCGGAAAAGCTTGCGGGAATGCTTCGCGATATGGGCTACACCTCAACGGAGGATGTTACGAAGGCGGACGTTATTTTATACAACACCTGTGCGGTGCGCGAGAATGCGGAAAAGAAGCTTTTCGGAAGAATCGGCGCGTTAAAGCCGTTGAAGGAGCATAAACACGGTCTTTTGATAGGCGTTTGCGGTTGTATGCCGCAAGAGGATGGCATGGAGGAACGGTTCCGCCGACAGTATAAATATGTTGATATGGTGTTCGGAACGCACAACTTATACAGATTTCCGGAGATATTGAAAAAAGCGATTGAGGATAACGCGCAGGTTCGGGATATTTTACATATTGACGGAGAAGTGACCGAGGGCATTCCGATAGAACGGCAGAGCAAAGTGAAAAGCTATGTTTCCGTTATGTACGGGTGCAACAATTTTTGCAGCTATTGCATAGTTCCTTACGTCAGAGGACGGGAGCGAAGCAGAGAATGGCAGGACGTGTTGGATGAGGTCAAGGCGGTTGCCGCCTCGGGCTGCAGAGAGGTTATGCTTTTGGGACAGAACGTTAATTCGTACATGGGCGGCATTGATTTTTCCGAGCTTTTGTATAAGGTGAGCGAGGTTGACGGAATCGACCGCATACGCTTCATGTCCTCGCATCCCAAGGATTTGAGCGAATCCTTGATTGCGGTTATGGCGGAGAGAGAAAATATTTGCAATCAGCTTCATCTGCCGGTTCAGTCGGGAAGCGACAGAATTTTAAGGCTTATGAACAGGCATTACGATACGGAGCGTTATTTAAGCTTGGTTGCTTTGGCGAAAAAGAAAATTCCCGACGTAACGCTGACTACGGATATTATCGTCGGATTTCCCGGGGAAACGGATGCGGATTTCGAAAAAACGCTGGAGCTTTTGAAGAATGTGGAATATGACAGTATTTTTTCTTTTATATATTCGAAAAGAAAAGGGACACCGGCCGAAAAAATGGCGGATGTTATGACGGAGGAGCATAAGCATGAAAATTTTGAACGTATGCTCGCAATACAAAATGAAATATCGCTTAAACGCAACAAAATGCTGATCGGTTCTGTTCAAAGCGTTTTGGTTGAGGGTGAAAGCAAGACGGATTTAACCAAGCAAAGCGGTAGGTCGGAGGGCGGAAAGCTCGTCCACTTTGAGGCGGACGACGATTTAATCGGAAAAATTGTGAATGTTAAAATAGAGAGCGTCAACACATGGACGCTTTCCGGAAAGCTTGAGGGAAAAAATGATTGAGGACAGAAGCAAAATGTCCGCTATGATGCGGCAATATCTTGCAACAAAGGACGAATATTCGGATGCAATATTAATGTACCGTGTCGGTGACTTTTATGAAATGTTTTTTGATGATGCGAAAACCGTATCGGCTGAGCTTGATTTGGTTTTAACCGGAAAAGACTGCGGACTTGAGGAAAGGGCGCCGATGTGCGGTGTGCCGTTTCATGCGGCAGACGCATATATTTCGAGGCTGGTTGCAAGAGGATATAAGGTTGCGATTTGCGAGCAGGTGGAGGATCCGAAGGAGGCCAAGGGCTTGGTTCGCCGTGATGTTATAAGAGTCGTAACGCCCGGTACGATAACCGATGAGGCGCTTTTGGATTCGCGTCCCACAAATTATATGTGCGCAATAAAAAAGACGGGCGCGAAATTTGCCCTTGCCGTATCCGATGTTTCAACGGGTGAGGTTTTGGTTACCGATTTTTCTTCGCAGGATGATACGGAGCTTATAAGCGAGCTTGACAGGTTCTCCCCGGTGGAAATGCTTTTGAATGCGGAGGCGATGGCGGACAAGCAGCTTTCGGTGTATATAAACGAAAAAACAAAGGCGCTTTGCTTTTCTTGTGACGAAAGTTATTTCGAATACGAAAACGCAAAATGTGTTGTGGAGCTTCAATTTGAGGAAGAAAGCAAAAAGGTTTTGGAGTATACCGAAATAACGGGCGCACTCGGTGCACTTATGGCTTATATCCGCGAAACACAAAAGGTTGAGCTTGCTCACATCAAAGAAATTAATTTTTTTGATACGGGGAGATTTATGGAGTTGGGCTCCAATGCACAGAAGAATTTGGAGCTTGTGGAAAATATGCATGATAAAACGAAAAAGGGAACGCTTTTATCCGTGCTTGACAAAACCTGCACCACTATGGGAAAAAGAACCGTAAAAAGCTGGATTTTAAGGCCGCTTATCGACGTTGCGAAAATCAAACTGCGCCAGGATGCGGTCGGTGAAATGGTCGAAAAGCTTATCTTAAGGTCGGAGATAAGAAACATAATATCGGGAATTAACGATATAGAACGAATTGTAAGCAGGGTTTCTCTCGGCACGGTCAATCCGAGGGATTTGGTGGCGCTTAAAAATTCACTCAATTTGTTGCCGGGGCTTTTGGTAAATTGCGAAGGCCTTAAATCCGGATTTTTAAGGCGTCAGTTGAGTATGATAGACCCGCTTTCGGAGCTTTCGGACTTGATTGATCGCGCCATTAAGGATGAGGACACGCCCGTAAGCGTGCGCGAGGGAAGAATTATCAAGGAAGGCTTTTCCGAGGAAATTGACCGTCTTAACCGATTGATGACGGGAAGCAAGGAGCTTTTATCGGAAATCGAAAAGCGCGAACGCGAAAAAACGGGAATCCCGAAGCTTAAGGTCGGATACAATAAGGTGTTCGGATATTATATCGAGGTATCGAACGTTAACCTTTCGAAGGTGCCGGCCGATTATATCAGAAAGCAAACACTCACAAACGGAGAACGCTATATAACCGAGGAGCTGAAAAACGTAGAAAAAGAGGTGCTTTCCGCATCGGAAAAGGTTGTTCGCCTTGAATACGAAGCGTTTATGCAGGTTGTGAATAAGGTTTCGCGGGAAATCGATAAAATCCAAAAAACGGCCAGAGCGATAGGTGCGATTGATGTTATAT
>CAZRUB010000032.1:0-10811 GCA_964603185.1 uncultured Ruminococcus sp. | reverse complement strand
GGTAATACCCAATGTTGTCGACGCTGTTTTCGAAACAGTATCCGGCTTTACCACAACGGGAGCTTCAATCCTCTCCGATGTGGAGGCTTTACCGAAGGGACTTATATTCTGGCGAAGCTTTACCCATTGGCTCGGCGGAATGGGGGTCATCGTTTTTCTGATTGCGCTTTTCCCGCTCTTCGGCGGAAGCAATTTATATCTCATCAAGGCGGAAAGCCCGGGCCCCTCCGTCAGCAAGCTTGTTCCGCGCGTGAAATCCACCGCAAAAATATTATACAGTATTTATATTTCGCTGACACTTATCGAAATAGTTTTTCTGCTCATCGGCAAGATGAATCTTTTCGATGCGGTGACAACCGCGTTCGGCACCGCGGGAACGGGCGGCTTCGGAATAAAAAACACCTCGCTTGCGGAATATTCCTCCTATATTCAAAATGTTGTAACGGTGTTCATGCTGATTTTCGGTGTCGATTTTTCGATATATTATTTAATTCTGGCAAAACGCTTTTCGGCCGTCTTAAAATCCACCGAGCTTAAAACCTATTTGGGCATAGTATTTGCTTCGTCGATTGTAATAGCATTTAATTGCAGGCCGCTTTTCGCAAGCATCTCAGACGCGCTTCACCATTCCTTCTTCCAGGTTTCCTCCGTAATAACCACCACCGGCTATGCTACCGTTGATTTTGATTTATGGCCGTCGCTGTCCAAAGCTCTTTTGGTTACGCTTATGTTTATCGGAGGTTGTGCGGGAAGCACCAGCGGGGGAATGAAAATTTCACGTATTGTTATTTTGTTCAAAAGCATATTGAAAGAAATAAGAATAACCGCCCATCCGAAGGGAACGATAAAAATCACCATGAACGGGCAAATCGTTGAACACGAAACTCTTCGTGCGATAAATGTTTACACCGTCGCATACATGATGATTTTGGCACTTTCGTTTATTTTAATAAGCATCGATAATTTTGATTTCACAACAAATTTCACCGCGGTTGCCTCCGCTCTTAACAATATCGGCCCCGGTCTTGCCGAGGTCGGCCCCACAAGGAACTTTTCCGAATATTCAAGCCTTTCAACAATTATCCTGACACTCGATATGCTGATAGGAAGGCTGGAGGTTTTCCCGATGCTGATGCTTTTTTCACCGAGAACGTGGAAAAAATGAAGCAAAAAAGCTGAGCCCGCGGCTCAGCTTTTTTTATTAAAAGGATTTTAAGGCAACAGCCTCGTCTTCTTCTCTTGCTTCCTTTTTCTTTTTTATGTATTTCGACCACTTTATGTATCCGTAGGTGGTATTCGTAAGGTATCCCGCTTTAAGAACAAGGAGCACATACTGTCCCGAAAGAATGTTTATGGCCGTTTCAAGCAAAGCGCTTATATACCATGCAATCCACTGCTCACGATATCTTAAAAGAATGAACACACCGTTGGCAATGCCGACCGCGGAAGCGCAAGCATCAAGGTAGCAAACAATATTTTCAATAAGCTGATTTCCGCCGAAAAGGTCGGTTCCTATTTCAAGCGTTGTGAGGAAATAGCCGACGCCGACAGTCCAAACAACAATGCCCAAAATCAAAAGCACCTCTGCCGCTCCGCTTAATTTTCTGACCTCGGTAAGCTCCTCATCCTTTTTATCGGGATGCCTGTTCCAGTTTATGAAGCTTATAATATCGATCGGAATCCAGAAAAAGAGCGTTGAAGCCATTGTTGCAAACCTGTACGAAAGAACGATACATATTGCGATTTCCGTTAATTCCACAAGAAGCGATACTAAAAAATTCCATTTGCTTTGCTTCGAAATCAAAAGCTCACACAAAATATTAAAAAACGTATCCGCAAGGTAAAGCCCCATGATAAGAGCGCCGTTTACACCGTTTACATCCTCCTCCGGGAAGATAAAAGCAAAGATAAATGCCAATATAATTATTCCGAAAAACCATACTTTTTCATATGTAGTGAAATAAGACCAAAGCTTTTTTGCTTTTTGGGTAAATGTGTTTTCCATTAAAATTTCTCCTTTATCCGTCAATTTTGTCAAATTCAATTGCCAAATCGGAAAATTCCCGCATCGAAAGCGTTTCTCCGCGCACATTGGCGTCATAACCCATTTTTTCAAGCACTTCCCTAATGTCTTCCTTGCCGCCGTAGCCTCCGGAATTGGAAAGTGCATTCAAAAGTGTTTTCCTGCGTTGTGCGAACGCCGCTTTAACAAGCTTAAAATAGCTTTTTTTCGATGCCGAAATCGGAGGCGAACGTAAAAGCTTTAAGGATACAATCGCCGAATCAACCTTCGGCGAGGGGAAAAACTTCGCCGAAGGGACGCAGCCTATTATTTCCGGAACGGAATAATAGGCCGCCGCGAGAGTAAGTGCGCCGTAATCCTTCTTGCCCGGCTTTGCGACAATTCTTTGTGCGACCTCTTTTTGCACCATGATGACAATATTTAAAAACGGAAGCTCCTCTTCCAAAAGCTTCATAAGAATCGGTGTTGTGACATAATAAGGCAGATTTGCCGCAACGCTCACGCTCATAGAGTTAAATTCCTCGGATATAATTTTCTTTATGTCCGTTTTCATTATATCGTCAAAAATAATTTTTACATTGTCATACCCGGCCAATGTTTCGGAAAGCACCGGCCTTAAGCTTTCGTCAAGCTCAACCGAAACAACTTTTTTCGACTTCGCCGCAAGAGCGGCGGTTAAGCTTCCGAAGCCCGGGCCGATTTCCAAAATCCCCTCGCCCAACGCGGCATCGGCGATATCGAAAAGAATGCTTTTATCCGTTAAAAAATTTTGTCCGTAGCTTTTTTTGAAGGTGAAGCCGTGAACGCTGCAAAGATGCTTTATCACGGAAGGTGAAGTTAAATCATACATAACGTCACACCGGATAAGTGCGGTTATCGAAATCGGCGAGATTCGAATCCACCTTATATTTTTTTGCCTGCCTTTGACGGAAGAATTTCAAGGCCACCTGCCCGAAAAGAGCATAGGACAAAACATCCTCGTCCTGCTCAAGATATTCCTTCATTTCTTCCCTGTATTTCGGAAGCTCATCCTGAAGGTTGTCGGCCGGACGGCATGTAATGGGCTTTTCATCGCCTATTATTTTCTTTCTTATTTCATCGCTTACGGGAGCCGGAGTTTTTCCGTACTCTCCGCGCACAATGCCCTTTGTTTCGTTTGAAATCATTTTATATCTTTCGCCGCAAATAACATTCAAAACAGCTTGTGTTCCCACAATTTGGCTTGTGGGTGTAACAAGAGGCGGATATCCCAAGTCCTCACGCACGCGGGGCACCTCGCGAAGCACCTCCTCAAGCTTATCCTCTTTTCCCTGCTGCTTTAACTGGGAAACAAGGTTTGAAAGCATTCCTCCGGGAACCTGATATCTCAATGTGTTGATATCGACCCCCATAACCTTTGTGTTCAGCAAGCCCTCTTCAAGGTACTTCTCCTTAAGCCCCTTAAAATATTCCGAAATTTCGGAAAGAGCCGAAAGCTCAAGGCCGGTATCATATTTTGTTCCGGCAAGCGAAGCGACCAGCGATTCCGTCGGAGGCTGACTTGTGCCCATTGCCAAGGGCGATAACGCGGTATCCACAATATCGCACCCGGCTTCGATTGCCTTCAAATACGTCATGGAGCCCACACCGCTTGTATAATGGGTATGAAGCTCTATGGGGATTTTAACGCTTTCCTTCATGGACTTAACAAGCTCATATGCCGTGTACGGCAACAAAAGTCCCGCCATATCCTTTATGCAAATACTGTCGGCGCCCATGTCTTCAAGTTCCTTCGCCATCTTGACAAAGCTTTCGGTCGTATGCACCGGGCTGATAGTATACGAAATGGCCGCCTGAACATGTCCGCCTTCTTTTTTTGTTGCGTCAATCGCGGTTTTTAAGTTTCTCGTATCGTTTAACGCATCGAAAATTCTTATGATATCGATTCCGTTGGCAACCGATTTTTGAACAAAATACTTCACAACGTCGTCGCTGTAATGCTTATAGCCCAAGATATTCTGCCCTCTGAAAAGCATTTGCAGCTTCGTGTTCTTTACCTTATCTCTTATAATTCTTAACCTTTCCCAGGGATCCTCATTCAAAAATCTTAAGCATGAATCAAACGTCGCACCGCCCCATGCCTCAATCGCATTATATCCGATTTTATCCAGCGCTTCGAGCACGGGAAGCATTTCTTCTGTTGTCATTCTGGTTGCTATCAAGGATTGATGCGCATCACGAATGACGGTTTCGGTTATTTTAACACCCATTTTTTCTCCGTTCCGCCGCCCTGCCGCGGCAAAATCCCAAAAATCCTATCTGCAGGAAAAATGATAAGAAATTTTTTTATTTATACATTGCAAGGAAAACGCCCGCGGCAACCGCCGAGCCGATAACTCCGGCAACATTCGGCCCCATCGCATGCATAAGCAGATAATTCGTTGGGTTCTCCTCCTGTCCGACCTTTTGCGACATTCTTGCCGCCATGGGAACCGCTGAAACACCCGCCGAGCCAATCAAGGGATTAACCCTTCCGCCCGTAACCTTATACATGATTTTACCGAACAGAAGCCCGCCTGCCGTGGAAATTGAAAACGCAACCAAGCCGAGGCCGACGATTTTCAAGGTTTCAAGCCTCAAGAAGTTTTCCGCCGTTGCCGTTGCGCCGACTGTTACTCCCAGGAAAATCGTTATAATGTTCATCAGCTCATTTTGCGCGGTTTTCGAAAGACGATCCACGACTCCGGTTTCCTTAAACAAATTCCCAAGCATAAGCATTCCCACAAGAGGAACCGCGTCCGGCACAATAAGGCCGACAACGACCGTTACGAGAACCGGAAATATTATTTTCTCCTTCTTCGAAACAGGCCTCAACTGCTCCATAACAACGGAGCGCTCCTTTTTTGTTGTCATAAGCCGCATTATGGGCGGCTGAATCATCGGAATCAAGGCCATGTATGAATATGCCGCTATCGCAATCGCGGGAAGCAGCGAAGGCGCAAGCGCCTTGGTTACGTATATCGCCGTCGGCCCGTCGGCACCGCCGATTATTCCGATTGCGCAGCTTTCCTCAATCGAAAAGCCCAGGGCGTTTGCTCCGAGAAACGTTATGAAAACGCCCAATTGCGCCGCCGCGCCCAGCAGTATGCTTTTAGGGTTTGCAATCAAGGGTCCGAAATCCGTCATCGCGCCGATGCCGAGGAAAATCAGCGGGGGATATATTCCGAGCTTAACGCCCAAATACAAAATATCCAAAAGCCCGCCGTCATGCAAAACCTGTGCATAATCGATATCCGAGCCGGTGAAAAAATCCGCATGAAAAACACCCGCACCCGGAAGGTTCGCAAGTGCCATGCCGAATGCTATCGGAATAAGAAGCATGGGCTCAAAGCCCTTCACTATGGCAAGATACAAAAGAACGCAGGCAATCAAAAGCATAACAAGATTTAACGGTGTTCCGTTGGAGCCGATACCGTCAAAAAGCTTGGCAATACCGGTTTCCGCTATAAAATTCGATATACCCTCCGTAAAATATCCAATAAAGCTCAACTTAAATTCCCCCCGTCAGTTAAGGGTTATTATTACATCGCCGGTATTAACGGACTGCCCCTGAGTAACGCAAATTCCCGCAACAACCGCATCCTCCGGTGCAACTATGTTGTTTTCCATTTTCATTGCCTCAAGTATCGCTATTACCTGTCCCTTTTTAATTGCCTCACCCGCCGTTACCTTTACGGCATTAATCGTTCCGGGCATGGGCGCCTTTATGGATGAAGAGCCCGTTTTTGTGCTTGTCGGAGCGGGTGCCGCCTTCTCAGCCTCGGGTGCCTTCTCAATCGGCTTTACCTCGGGAGCGCTTTTTTGTGCGGCCTCCGAGGAAGCTGTAAGCTCCTCAACCTCAACCTCATAAGCTTTACCGTTTACCTTTATGTTAAACCTTCTCATAAAACCACATTCCTTTCCGTTATTTCAATCAATAAAGCCTTTTATACGATTTGATTTTAAATCCGTAGGTCGGCAGCTCCTTTGCGAAATCGGATGCGGCAATTGCCGCCGTCAACACCGCAATAAGCTCGTCCTCATCCTCGGAAGCGCTTTCCGATATAACCATATCCTCCGCCTTCGAGTCGCCTTTTTCGCCTTCCTCCGCCGTTGATGTCGAAAAAAGTCGCATAGCATTCAATATCAGCATTAAAATCAAAAGCACGAAAAACACGATAAGAATTCCGAAAACCGTTACCGACAACGCCTCTAATAAACTATTCATAGCGCATTCTCCTTAAAAAAACATATCTTGGTGTTTTTTGCAAGAGCTGTCATTTTTCCCGTAGAGCATTTCCATCGCCGCGGCAATATGCGGCCTGGTTGTTTCCGGCTCTATAACATCGTCAATGTATCCCGATGCCGCCGCGGACAAGGCACTTGCCTCTTTTTCCTCATAATTCTTCTTATCATCCTTTAATATAACCGAAGCCATTATGTCGGAAAGCGCCCCTATCAGCGCCTTCGGCCATGCAATAACGTAATCCGCCCCGATGGAGCGCGAGCCGAAGAGAACGCCGGCACTTGTTGCGGAGCACCCCGTGATTAAAGTAACCTTGGGCACCGCCGCGGAGGAATAGGCTTTCGCAAGAAGCGATGCGGCCTTGAGCATTCTTCCCTTTTCTTCCTTTGCGGAGGCTTTGAAGCCCGATATGTCACAAAGCGTAAGTATAGATAAATTAAAGGCATCCGCAAAGCTTATCATTTTAACGGCCTTTTCCATAGCCGCCGTATCAAGCTCTCCCTTTCCGCCAACCGCTGCAACGGTTCTTCCGTTAATTTTTATGAACCCGGAGGTAAGACCCTCGCAATAATCCTTCGCAACGGGTAAAAACACACCGTCGTCGGAAATCTCCCTTAAAATATCCTCCTGCTTTTTGTCCTGCTCGTCAAATGCCGCGGATATACGGTTTAAGCTGTCCGTGCAAGGCGTTTCGGGCGAATGCTCCTTTGCGGAGCCCGGGAGCATTTTTATAAGCTCCTTCACCCGGTCTATTGCGGCGGAAGCATCCTCTGCAACAAAATGCGCGTTTCCGCTTAACGACGAATTAACCTCCGCACTTGAATTATCCGCCGTTTCCCTTCCCACCTCGGCGCAAACATCGTCGCCGTTTAACATAAGTCTTGCGTCCTTCGTCATCACAACGAAATCCGAAAGCGCGGGAATAACGGAAAATCCGCCCGCAGAGCGGCCGAAAACCGCCGAAATTTTAAGCACTCTGCCCTCCATAGCGACATATTCTCCGTAAATATCGCCGAGAGCCGCAAGCACCTCCGTCCCCTCGTCAAGCCTTACTCCGTAAGAATCGATAAGGGCAACCACGGGTGCCGCAACAGACCTTGCCGTTTTGATTGTTTTCAGTATTTTTTTTGCCTGTTCTTTTCCGAACGCACCTCGGGCACTGCCGTCCTGCGAGAAAACAAAAACCGCCCTTCCGTCAACCGTTCCGTAGCCGGTGATAACCCCCTCCTCGGGTGCGTCTTCCGCTCTTCCGGAAAACATATCCGTTTCGATAAAGCTTCCTTCGTCAAAAAGAGTTTTTATTCTTTCTCTTGCGGTTTTGGCGGCATCGGAAGCGATAACGGCATTTTTTCGCGATAAAAGCTCCGTTCTGTCCAAACAGAATTCCTCCTTTATTTTTTTATATGAAAATTCTTAAGAATCCAAAGCATCCAATCAAATAAAATTCGACAAAAGCTTCCTTTTTCCTTCTGTAAAATTAAACAAAATTCAAGCAGGCGTTATCGTATTCCTATATTTTTTCGCCGCAACGCTTGCCCGGGGCGAAAAACCCCTCAAGCGATACAGTCAAATCCTCCGAAAAGCCGACTCTTTCGCACAAATCCCTAAGCGCGACATCCTCACATATCGCTTTTTTTGCGCCACGTCTTTCCGCATAGCTCAGCATTGCAAGAAGCATTATACAACGCGCGTCCTCGTACGGCACATCGATTTTTTTCACCGTAATGCATTCCGTTGAAGCGGCGCATATGCCGAAACCCTTAAAGCATCCGCCCTCGTTAAGCGCAAACAAAAGCTCGTCCTCATTAAGCGAAGGATAAAGCTCCTTCGCGATTATTCGTTGCTCAACGGGCTGAATTTTATACATTACCTTAAGCCTCCCTTGCAGGCGCGGACATAAGCCTCTTCTTCCCGCGTCAGCTCACGATAGGCTCCCACGGGGAGCTTACCCAGGGTAAATCGTCCCACCGCGGTGCGCTTTAAGGAATTAACCCTGCAGTCTACCGCTTCGAACATTTTCTTGACCTGTCTGTTTCTGCCCTCGTGTATGACAATCCGCACAAGCGCCTTTTTGTCCTCCTCGCTTAAAATTTTAACTGCGGCAGGCGCTGTTTTTCTTCCGTCGATAACCACACCGTTCCTTAATTTTTCGGCCTTTTCTTCCCCGAATTCACCCTTAATGCGCGCAAGATAAACCTTATCTATGCTTTTTTTCGGATGCGCGACGGCGTTTGCGAAATCTCCGTCGTTGGTCATCAGCAAAAGCCCCTCGGTATCGTAGTCCAGCCTTCCGACGGGATATATCCTTTCCGGGATATCCGACACAAGCTCCATAACGGTCGCGCGGTCAAAATTATCGCTTACGGAGGTGATATATCCCTTCGGCTTATTCAAAATGATATATCGTTTTTTTTCTTCAAGTCTTACGATTTTCCCGTTAAGCGTGACAACATCCTTTTCTTCATCAACGGATACGCCCATTTCCGTAACTGTTTTTCCGTTAACGCATACCTTTCCTTCTTTTATAAGCTCCTCCGCTCTTCTGCGGGACGCCTCTCCCCCCATGGCAAGAAGCTTTTGCAATCTCATCATATTACCTCACCAAATATAACAACAGCTTCAAAAGCTTAATAAAGCCGCTTTTTATTATATACCCTTTATCGTTGATCTCGGCATCCTCGCACGATAACAAATTAATGCTTTTTACGTACATGCCTTTATTGTATACATCTACCGAGCCTATTATTTCTCCGCTTGCTATGGGCGCGTGCAGGCTTTTTTCGATATTATAGCAGAGCTTGATATCGAGCGGCTCCTTCGTCTGCCTCAAAAAGCAATCCTCCGCCGCCTTACAGCCGACGTAGCCCGAGTCAAAGCCCTCAACGCTTACCGTTCCGAGAACCTCACCCTTTTTTACCGCCTGCGGACACCAAGAAAAACACTCAAAAGAATAATCCAAAAGCTTTTCATGGTCATTCCAGTCATCCGGGTCGTTAAGAGTAACAACGATTGTCGAAGCATCGCCTCTTGTCGCACAGGACACGAGGCACCGTCCGGCCTTTTTCGTGTAGCCCGTTTTCACCCCGTTTGCCCCGGGATATGTGTCCAGAAGCTTATTGTGATTTTCAAGCGTTCTGTCCCAATCCTTTCCCTGCCAAGGAATCTTTTGCTTTTTCGTCGAAGCAAGCTCCCTGAAAAAATCCGAACGCATTGCATACCGCGTAAGAAGTGCCAGGTCGCGCGCGGTTGTGTAATGGTTTTGCGCGTCAAGCCCGTTAACCGTCACACAACTTGTATTATCCGCGCCCGCCTTACGGCAGGTTTCGTTCATAAGCCCCGCAAACTCCTCCTCGCTTCCCGATATATGCTCGGCAATCGCAACCGCGGCATCGTTTCCCGACTCCAGCATAAGGGCGTACAAAAGCTCTCTCAAGGTGAGCCGCTCTCCCTTCTCCAAATACACGCTGGAGCCCTCCGTCAAGGAGGCATGCTCCGAAACGGTGACCGTCGAATCAAGGTCACCGTTTTCAATAGCCGTTATCGCGGTTATAATTTTCGTTGTGCTTGCCATGGGTAATTTTTCGTCCGCATTTTTTTCGTAAATAACACCAAAGCTTTCCGCATCAACACAAATTGCGGCGCGCGCTGAAACCTCCGGCTCCTTTGCCCTCGCATTCATCGGAATAAGCAAAAGAAAAGCCGTACATAAAATAAGCCTTTTCAAGCATAAATCACCTGCCGTATTTAATTATATGCCGACAGATAATGTTTTAGCTTAAATTATTCCTCTTCTTTATTCGCCTTATTATTCTTCACGATGGAATTAATTTTATCTATCATCTGCGGAACAAATTCAAAAAGCTTGTCCACGGGGCTTGAAGAACCTGCCTCAACGGGAAGCAGCTTAATCTGGTCTGCGTTTATCGTAAGGAACCCGACGGGCTTTATGGATACGCCCGCACCCGCACCGCCTCCGAAGGGAGAATCACTGTCCGCGCCCGAGCCCTTCACGGGAATATCGGAGCCGCCGGCTCCGAAGCCGAACGTTACCTTCGATACCGGAATAACGGTTGTTCCGTCGGGCGTTTGAACCGGTTCGCCGATAATGGTGTTAACGTCCACCATTTCTTTAATGTTCTTCATTGAGGATTCCATTAAGCCTTCAATAGGATGTGCCATAAAAAATCAACCCTTTCATTGTTTATAAGATTTATAGTTAAGATAAAATATCATTCCCGACAAAATTAAATTAAAAAGCGTGGCCTTGATTTTCACACTGCCGCTGTACTCCAAAACAGGCTCGTCCGCATAGGACGGCTTAACGGTTATCGACGGCGGCCCAACCGTGAAAATTGAGGAGAAAAAGCCGATAAGCTTATAAAGCTCCGCATAAAAAATACCGATTATAAAGCCTGTTGCGGCGGCATCACCGCTTCCGTAAACAGCGCTTAAGTTCATTTTTTCGATTTTTACGGTTCTTCGAATTTGCCTCGAAGATGAATAAAACGCATTCAGAAGCCTTAC
>CAZRUB010000031.1:0-10956 GCA_964603185.1 uncultured Ruminococcus sp. | reverse complement strand
CTTGAGAAGGACGGTTTTTTTATGGAACAAATGAATGATACCAAAATGCTTAAGGAGCTTTCGGAGGAGCTTTTATCCCTTTTGGAGGCGCACAGATACGGAAAAATAAAGGAAGCCGTTTCCGTTATGAATGAGGTTGACCTTGCGGAAATGCTTGAAGGCATGGACGAGGAAGCGGCGGTTATGATATTTCGCCTTATCCCGAAGGAGCAGGCGGCGGAGGTTTTCGCCTATATGGAGCATGACCTGCAGGAAAGCATTGTGACCGTTATTACCGATTCGGAGCTTCATAACATCATTGAGGAGCTTTTCCTTGACGACACGGTTGACCTTTTGGAGGAAATGCCCGCGAATGTGGTGAACAGAATATTAAGGCATACGGATTCCAAAACAAGGCAGGAAATCAACAGGCTTTTAAAATATCCCGAGGATTCGGCGGGAAGCCTTATGAATACGGAGCTTTTGTATTTCAGAAAGGAAATGACGGTTCGCGAGGCGTTTGCGAAAATCAGGCAGCAGGGCGACAATATGGAGGATTTTTCAAACTTCTATGTTACCGAAAACAGAATTTTGGAGGGCATGCTTACCATTAAGGATATGATAATGGCTGGGGATGAGGTTTTGCTCGGCGATATAATGAACGAAACCGTAATTTACACCTACACCCTTTCCGATAAGGAGGAGGTTGCCGCCATGTTCTCCAAATACGGGCTTTCCGCCATGCCCGTCGTTGACAACGAAAAACGGCTTGTGGGTATCATCACCGTGGACGACGCGGTGGAGGTTATCCAAGATGAGGCAACCGAGGACTTCGAAATCATGGCGGCGGTAACGCCCTCGGAGGATTCTTATATGAAAACGGGCGCGATAAGGCAGTTTTTAAACCGTATACCGTGGCTTCTTATTTTGATGCTCTCGGCAACCTTCACCGGCGCCATTATAGATTCCTTCCAGGAGAAGCTTTCCGGCATTGCTTTTTTGACCGCTTTTATCCCCATGCTGATGGATACCGGCGGAAATTCCGGCTCGCAGGCCTCCATTCTTGTTATAAGAAGCCTTGCTCTCGGCGAAATCAACGGATATGAGGTTTTGAAGGTTTGGTGGAAGGAATTGAGGGTTGCTTTCCTTTGCGGCCTTGTGCTTTCCGTGGTGAATTTCGCACGCGTATTTCTGATGAAATATTATTTTTCGGGCGGCGAATACGCTCTTCAAACGGCATTTTTAATTGCGCTTTGCGTCAGCGTCGCGCTTTTTATCACCGTTATAATGGCAAAGTCCTTAGGTTGTCTTTTACCCATCCTTGCGAAAAAGCTCGGGTTTGACCCCGCGATAATGGCCTCGCCCCTGATAACAACCGTAGTGGACTGCTTCTCGCTTCTGGTTTATTTCGGCGTGGCGCAGCTTCTTTTCGCGGTGTGAAATTTTCCGAATAAAAACAAAATAACGGGAAATACTTCTTTAGTGTAAGGAGTGAAGAAGTATGACGGTTGCTGATATTACAGCGCTGGTTTTGGTAATAATCGGCGCAATCAACTGGGGCTCCGTAGGGCTTTTCGGCTTCGACCTTGTTGCCGCCCTCTTCGGCGGACAAGCGGCATTGATGAGCAGGATTATATATTCGCTTGTGGGACTTGCCGGAATATGGTCGATAACGCTTCTTTTTAAGAGTAAGGAAGAAAAAAGGGAGCGCCCGGTATGAAAAAAGGACGGAAAATCCTCCGTCCTTTTTTGAATTGTTTACAAAAGGTGCGCGACCACCTTCGGAAAATCGCGGTAATCGTCAATCGTAAGATAAGGAAAATCCGATTTGTAAACCGATTCGTCATTTCCGCCGAGCCCGTAATCATCGCCGATATAGCAAGCCTCCGAATGGAGGAAGCCCTTTTCCTCGCAGTATTCCGAAAGCGCGTGATATTTGTTATAGGGCTTGGGCGCCATATCAAAGCTGGAGGAGCCGCCCACAAAAACGCAATATTCCGGGAAGAGGGCACACACCTCATCATAAATTTTACGGCGCTTCTTCCTGTCCGGGTCAAAGGCAAGCTTATCCGCCTGCTGCGCCTTCGTGCCGAGTATCGGAAAGGTTATGCACCCGGAGGGGTGATATTCCACACTCTCGCCGGCGAATGCGGTATATCCGTGCTTTTCCCTCAGCATAGCCACGCGCTCCTCAATCGATTTTCTGTCGCACGGAAGAGTAAGGTCGCGAATTATGTTGATTTTTCCGTCGGCGTATTCTCCGAAGCCCAAGCCGTAATTTCCGATAATGTCCGCGGGAAAGCCCTCCAGCTGATTGTGTATGCGCATGACCTGCCCGGCGCCCACCAACAAGAGCTTATATTTTTCGCCCAGCGCCGTAAGTGCGGCACGATTTTGTGCGGTAAGCGGCGTTTTGTGCCGGGTGAGCGTTCCGTCCAGATCCATGGCGATAAGCTTAAGCATTCAAAACACCTCCGAACAAATCATAGTTAATCCAAAGGCAGGTGTAGCGATCCTTTAAGTCCTTGGCATATTTTACGGCATCCGATATCTTTTTGTCGGAATTTATCGCATAAAATTCCGCCATGTCAAGCCCAACTCGACCGAGCATGCTCAATATTTCATCGGAAGATGGCATTTTTTTGAAAATTTCCTTTATTTCGTTTTCCTTTTCAAGATATACCGAAAGCCTTTCGGCCCTATAATTCCCCACTCTTTCCTGAAGCGCAAAGCACTCGGGAGCAACGACCCCGTATATCTCGTCAAGGGAAGCATGAAGCGCCTTTTCATCCTCGCGGTAAAGCACGGATGGGAATTCGGAGCTCACGATTTTTTCGCGTATTTTCGCGGTTATGACCGTGGAATACGCCACATCGATTCCGTGAGGAAGATATTTTTCGCCGTTCACAATTCCGGTTATTTCAAAGAAGTGCGAGAGGTGATGCTCACTTCCCGAGGCAGGGCGCGACGAGCCAGCAAAGCTCATCAAAATACCCACGGTAATCAACGCTTCCGTAAGCGTACCGATACTTTCGGCATCACCCGAGCGTATCCCCTCGGCAAGGCTTAAGGTTTCTTCGACGGTTTTAAGTGTGAGGTCATATATATATTCGCAGAAATATTCGCCGTTTACCGCGCGGCTTAATTCCCAGTCGTTAAGGGCGGAATATTTCCCCACAATATCGCCGTAGCCCGCCTTAATCATCTCAAACGGGGCGTTTTTAAGCACCTCGGTATCCGCCACTATTGCCTTGGGTACACCTGCGGGAACGGTTTCCTTCATACCCTTTAAAATCATTGCTGCGCCGGTGGAGGCATAGCCGTCCATAGACGGGGCGGTTGCCGAAATCATATAGGGAATGCCCGAAAAATGCGAAACGTATTTACATAAATCCTGTATAACGCCGCTCCCTATACCGATTATAAGGTCAACGTCCGAAAGGCGCTCATTCACCGCGGCAATTGCCCTTTCGTCCGGAATCAGGGCTTCGCTTCCCGGGAAGATAACCTTATCCTTTATCTTACCCGAAACGGTCGCCGCCGTTTTCTCGCCCGCCGCCTTATATGTGTTTTCATCCGCAGCAATCAAAATATTGCCGTAATCTCGGCAAAGATCACCGAAGCGCGAAAGCGCGCCGTCCTCTATATATACCTTGTCTATCGCGCAGGTGTGGTGCCTGCCGCAGGTGCAGCGAACACCCTCCAAAAGCTTATTAATGTTCAATGGTAGGCCTCCTTAAAAATATAATCATCTGATTTGAGTATACTACCGAACGGAAAAATAATCAAGAATAATCATGAAAATGTGCCGAAAAGCGGCAATTTATCTTGAAATAAGCGAAGCTTTTTTATAAATGTGCATTCACACATCGGCCGAGCGTGCGGCTTCACGGCAAAAAAGCGAGGCTCCCCCGCCTCGCTTTTTTATAATTCAAATGTATTTTTCTGTGATTTTTTTCATTTCCGGAAGCTTCTTTTCAATATCCTCCACAAGCTTCAGCTGGTTTCTTGCGCGGTCGAGATTGTGGTTTTCGCGATGAATTTTGAAATATGTATCGCCGTTCAAATAATCCGCCAAAAATCTTATTCCGCATTCATATGTAAGCATAAGTGCGGAAACGGGCAAAAGCTCCTTCTCCTTGTCCGTCAGGCAGCTTCCGGTATATTCCAAAAAGCCCTTTGCGAACTGCTCATACTTTTCAAGGTCAAAATAAACCTTGGAAAGGTCGGTTTCATCCTCCGCCGCGCTTGAAGCGCCGAAACGCAGAGCGTCGCCGAAATCGTAAAGCGCGGAGCCGGGCATAACCGTATCCAAATCGATAACGCACAAATCCTCACCCGTTTTCTCATCAAACAAAATGTTGTTAAGCTTGGTATCGTTATGGGTTACCCTAAGCGGAATCTCCCCCGCCGAAATCGCGTCAACTATTAAAGGTGCGTATTTAGAAAACGCAAGCGCCCTTTCGATATCCTCGGAAACAGACCTTGCCCTTTTTGCCTTATCCTCGGCAATCGCGGCCTTAAGCTGATTCACGCGCTCCGGCGTGTTGTGGAAATCCACAATTGTTTCATGCAATCTGTCGGCGGAAAAATCGTCCAGCATGTTCTGGAATTTTCCGAACGCCCTTCCCGCATAGTAAAGCTGAACGGGATTTTCCACAATATCGAAGCTTAACGAATTTTCCACGAATTTATACATTCTGTAGTATCCGTCGTCCGCCTTGTAAAAGGTGTCCCCGTCCCAGGTGGAAATTACGGTAAGGGTTTCCCTGTCCGCATTGCCGCCCGCCGCTTTGATTTTCTTCCTGAGATGCTCCGTCACGTTATAGATGTTTTCCATAACCTCCCACGGCTTTTTGAAAACGTTGGAATTTATGCGCTGGAGGATATACCTGGGGCTGGACTCGCAGAGATAGGTATCGTTGATGTGGCCGTTTCCGTAGGCATGAATATCGGTTTCGACACGAAAGTGCGAAAGAATTTCAGTTAATTCCATTTTTTTAACCTCACATATTATATTTACCCTGACGGGTAAGCTCGGTAAGTGCTGCGTGAACGGAGGGTGCGTCCTCTCTGTAGGTGACGCCGTACCACTTTTCGTCCGTTACCTCCACTCGCACGGGCATTCTTTCCTCCTTCATGCGGCTGTTCACAACCGCGGGAAGGAAAAATTCCGCCTTGGGCTCGTCAATTCTCGCTTCGAGGAATTTAACAAATTCCTTTTCAAGATAGGGGAAAAAGCCCGTATCAAGCCCCCACATGTTCATCGAAACAACGGTATCCAGCGGTATTCCGCTTTCCCTTGTTATCACCGTCACCTCGGTAATATCCGTAAGAATGCCGTTTTCCACGGTGCAAACCCCGCGCGAAACGGAGCCGTTTTCCGAAAGGGTGTTTTCCAGGCGATAGCCCGCCATGGACATTCCGCCCTTCTCCGTCAGCAATTTATACATGGTTTTGTAAACGCTTTGGCCGTAATAGTCATCCGCGTTGATAACCAAAAACGGCTTTGTTACCGCCTTTGCCGCAGAAAGCACGGCATGCCCCGTTCCCCACGGCTTTGTTCTGCCCTCAGGAACGGAAAATCCGCTCGGAAGGTCGGAAAGCTCCTGAAAAACGTATTCGGTATCTATCGTTTTTTCGATTCTTTTTCCCGCAGCCTCTCGGAAATCCTTTTCAATATCCTTGCGGATGATGATTACCGCTTTGTCAAAGCCCGCGTTTTTCGCGTCATAAACGGAATAATCGATTATCATTTCGCCGTTGGCGCCTATGGGCGATGCCTGCTTAAGGCCGCCGAAGCGGCTTCCCATGCCTGCCGCCATTATAACAAGTTCTGCACTCATTTGAAAACCTTCTTTATTATACATTATTATATATTATTATATATTATTTTTTCATCCATCTTCCGCAGGTATAATCCGGAAAGGGAACAACCGCTCCGCCCATTGCGATTGACTGCTCCGTCAGTACGGAAACCGCCATAAGGCACGCCGCATCATAAACGTCAATCTTCATGGGGTTGCCCTCACGAAGGTCACGGAAGAAGGTTTTGAATTCAAGCCAATCCATTCCGTCATGTCCGCCAACAACACCGGATTCAAGATATTCCTTCCAAAGAGGATGCTCATATTCTTTCGCGAACTCCTCCGCATTGCACATAGCATTCTTGCGCCAGTTCCACTCAAGCCTGTGATGCTCGGGAATATCAAGATAAACCGAGTCCGTGTACTCCTCATACATTCCCTTTGTGCCGCGTACCGTGAAGCCGCGCGTATAATAATGAGGAAGCGATGTTCCGAGCATAAGGCGAATCGTTTCGCCGTTTGCGCACTTAATAATCGTGGTTACAATGTCACCCTGCGCAAATGTCGCATCACGGAGCTCCTCATCATCGGGCCTATGCTCAAGCACATATTCGTGCATTGCAACCGACTTTGAAGCCATTGCCGTAAGGGTCAAAAATCTGTTTCCGTGGTTAATGTCCAATATTTTCGCAATGGGGCCCAGCTCATGGGTGGGATAGTTTTCGCAGTTACGCTTTAAGTAGTTGTCCAATCTGTAATGTCTGTTCTCGTGTCCGAAGGTTACCTCATGTCTTAAATCATGTGTATATTCACCCTCGCAGTGCACGATTTCACCCAGCACGCCCTGTTTTGCCATGTTCCAGGTCATAAGCTCACGACGGCCGAAGCAGCAGTTTTCAAGGAACATGAAGGGAACCTTCGTTTCCTCCCATGTGCGAACAAGCTCACGGCAATCATCCAGTGAATATGCGCCGCCGACCTCCATCGCAACCGCCTTGCCGGCCTTCATTGCGTCAATCGCAATCGGAATGTGATATTCCCAGCTCGTGGATATGATTACAACGTTAACGTTCTCGTCCGCCAAAAGGTCGTGATAGTCGGTATACTTCGCCGGCTCCGGCTGCCCTGCCTCCACAACGATTTTAGCACCCTCTTCAACTCTGTCGGGGTAAACGTCGCAAACCGCAACAACATGCTCACCCTGATCCAATACGCTGGATTTCATCAAGCTGTTTCTTCCGCGGCCGCCCATTCCCACAAATCCTATTTTAATGTCTTTGATTCCTGCCATTTTTTAAACCTCCTATTTACAAGTATATATTTTTATGCTATTATATTATCACACCCGAAATCACATTTCAATGTGTTTTTCGGCCATATTTATGAACTTTCAGGCCAAAAGGCGGTTTTATTTTATGAAATATACTTTTTATGAGGTTCCAACCGAGCTCAGTATAACACATATTAACACATTTTTCAAGCGAAAATGCGGAAAAAATTATGTTTTTCCCGGAGAAACGCATAATTTCTGGGAATGCCTGCTTGTTTTATCGGGCAGTGTGTGCGCCTCCGGCGACGGCAGGGTTTACAATCTAAAGCCCGGAAACATGATTTGCCACAAGCCTATGGAGCTGCACCGTTTTTACACGACCTCCCCCATCGGCGCGGAAATACTGGTTTTTTCGTTTCATGCCGAGGGCTCGCTGACCCGGAAGCTGCGGGACAAGGTTTTCCGTCTTTCGGAAACCGAAAACGCCGTTGTCGACATGCTTATCTCCATGTCGGAAGCCTTGTCCGTTCCCAACAGCGACGGCAGCTTCGTTAACTACAATCACTACCCCGACAGGGAATTTTTCGAAACGGCGGCATGCTACATAAAGCTTCTTTTGCTTTCGCTTATCCGCGGAGGCGAAAACAAGGAAAGCGCCAAAAGCGCGGACGCCGCCGTGTTTTCCGATGCGGTGGGCTTCATGTCGAATCACGTGGACAAAAACCCCACGGTT
Source organism: uncultured Ruminococcus sp. (assembly GCA_964603185.1). Classification (GTDB taxonomy): domain Bacteria; phylum Bacillota; class Clostridia; order CAKSNL01; family HGM11501; genus HGM11501. The sequence goes on along the minus strand of CAZRUB010000031.1, from coordinate 3,167 downwards.
GACGAAATATCCGCGGCGGTAAAAACAAGCCCGACCGCATTGAAGCGAATTTTCGCAAAATACGCCGGAATAGGCATACATAAATATTTTTTAACGCTTAAATTAAAGGCCGCCGACGATTTGCTTAAGGAAGGCAAAACCGTGACGGAAACCGCCTATCTTTTGGGCTTTTCCGACCAGGGCTATTTTTCCAGGGCATTTTTCCGCGAAACCGGCCTTCACCCCTCCGACATAAAAAAAGCGGAGCTTAAAGCTCCGCTCCGATAAGCAGCATTAAAAACCGTCGAAACGCGCCCGAAAGCGTAAGCCGCGAAACGCTTACCTCGGCAACCAGCGTCCCTCTCGCGATTTCCTTATCGTCAATCACAAAGCGAACCGTTCCGAGCCTTTGCCCCTTCTCAATCGGGGCGCGAACGCTTTTTTCCGCCTCGGCAATAATTTCGACACTGCCCTTTAAGCTTTTTTCGGTTATCGCCGCACACGGCTCATTCAATACGGCGCGAACGCTTGTGCTCTCCCCCTTTTCGACCGTCACCGCCTCCAGCGCGGACGTTGTGTCGGAAAAGCTCCAAAGCGCATATTTCGAAAAGCCGTAGTCCAAAAGAGCCCGCGCCTCCGAAAACCGCGTTTTCGAATCGGAGGCGCCCATAATAACCGCTATAAGACCCATCCCCTCCCGAGTCGCCGTTGCCGATATCGAACAACCCGCCATGGAGGTGGAGCCGGTTTTAAGCCCCGTTGCCCCTTCATAAAAGCGTATCAGCTTGTTTGTGTTGGCAAGCTCAAATTTTCCGTCCCTCAAGGTGTCCGTCCAAATGGTTGTAAATTCAAAAATATCCTTATGCTTCATAAGCTCGCGTGACATTTTCGCAACATCCTCGGCGCTGGAAAAATGCCCCTCGGCATCCAGACCGTTCGTGTTTTCGAAATGAGTGTTCTTCATACCCAGCTCCTCTGCGCGAAGGTTCATCCTATTAACAAATTCGCTCTCCGTTCCGCCTATAAATTCGGCCAAAGCAACCGATGCGTCGTTTGCACTGGCAACGCATATTCCTTTTATAAGATCGCGGACACTCATCACCTCGCCTTCATCCAAAAAGATTGTGGAGCCGCCCATGGACTTGGCGCGGGCGGAGGCCGTTACCTCATCTTCATACGAAATGCTTCCCGCATCAAGCTCCTCCATGGCAAGCAAAAGCGTCATGATTTTTGTTATGCTTGCCGGAGCAAGGCGCTCATCCTTGTTGAGCTCATAAAGCACCTCGCCCGTATCTACGCTCATTAAAATCGCGCTTTTTGCCGAAAGCGAGGGCTCCTCAGCCTTCACTGCGGCGGAAAAACAAAAAAGCATCAAGCACAGAAAAAATATCGCAACCAATTTTTTCATTAAAAAACCTCCCGGTATATGCTTATGCCCGGAAGGTTTTTTTATTCTAATTTTTTATATAGCCCCGCTCCGCCATGCTGGCATATCCGCCGCCTCCCACAACGATATGGTCGCAAACCTCTACTCCCAGCGGCTTCAACGCCTGCACTATCATTCTTGTAACCTCGATATCCTGCTGCGAGGGCTGGGGCTTTCCGGAGGGATGATTGTGGCAAAGCATGATGTATTTTGCCTTTGTCGCAAATGCGGTTTCCGCAATTTTTCTTATGTTAACCTCCACTCTGTCTATCATGCCGTTGGCGATTATTTTCCTGCTTTTCACGGCATATCTCGCATCCATACATATAATGCAGAGCGCCTCCTCGCTTTCGTTCCCGATATAGTCCAGGCAATACCGTCCCGCGGTTGCGGCGCTTGTCAAAACCGTTCTTTCTCTCTCCCATTTCGACTTGCCGTATTCCGACTGAAGCCTTCCCAGAGCCGATAAAAAGGTCGCCGCCTCGCTGCCTATTCCCTCCACCTTCAAAAGCATGGAATATTCCGCCTCCATCACGGCGGCAAGCGAGCCGAATTCGTCTATCAATCTGTGTGCTGTCGGATTCGTATCAACACGCGGCATAACATAAAAAAGCATCATTTCCAAAATTTCGTGCTCTCGCCAGCCATTAAAGCCAATGTCCAAAAACTTTCTTTTTACCCGTTCCCTGTGGCTTTTGTGCACATTTATGTCCATCTCATCACCCGTAAATTATTAGTACCTTCAGTTTATCATTTTTGCGGATAAATGTCAATTATGCTTTTACCGAAGGCTTATAAAGGCCGCGCCGCGAAGCGGCGACCCCGTACGCACCGCCGAAAGCGATATGTACGTACTCGGCGCATTTTCCGAAAGCTCCGCGGCGAAGCCCTCGATATCGCTTATCCACACATCCTCCGGCACCTCCAAAAGCACGATGGCATCGCTTTTTCCGTTTAGGCTTTCCGCCGTTTTCACGGCCCCGATCGAAAGCGATGCAAGGCCTCCGCAATCCTTATAGCGGAGCCGTCCGCGATCCGACAAAAGCGCCCCCACGTCGGAGGTATTTATATAGGTATAATAATCCATAAGCCTTAACACATCGCCGAGCGCGTTCGCCGCCGTGCTCTCGCTCGCCGAAACGGAAAATGACAAAAACGGATGAAGCTCCTCCTCTTCGGAGGCATACACGGCTCCGATGAGCCCCGCGGTAACGCCCTCATCCATAAGCTTATCCAGCAAGGCCCTCACCGCCTTATCCTCGGACGATGAAAAAACAAGAATAACATCCGCATCCGACGGGTCATCCTCCCGATCAAGCATAAAGCCGGTTTTTTTCAGTAAATTATCCAATCCGTTTGAAAAAACGCACACCTTCATATCGGATATTTCACACGAATAAGTCTGCATAAAATAACCCCCTCAAAGAAGCCCCTCTTCAAATTCGGCTGCTTCAAATTCAAAAAAGCAATCCTCCGTATGAAGACTGCCGTTTTTTTGTTATGATAGAATCGGTAAACGATTCAGATGCCGACCGATTTTAATGATTTGACAACAAAAGCTATCATGATTTGGCTTTACCATGATTTCTTGCTTACGCAACATGATTTGAATTGCCATATATGCACCGCAGGGTGCAATTCATTGAATTTAATCGCTTCACGGTCAGCTTTATTGTAGCACACCGACCTTGCTTTGTCAAGCCCCACTGCCGAAAAATAATGCATAGGCAAAAGAAAAAAACCTGCCGTATGACAGGATTTT
>CAZRUB010000030.1:0-11191 GCA_964603185.1 uncultured Ruminococcus sp. | reverse complement strand
GCCATTGCCAATGCTGTTTTTATCGATAGCGGTGAAAACATATAGTTTTTATCGCTCGGCATTTGAACATTCAGCTTATCCGCAAATAACAAGTCAGACATTGCAATATCCGTTTCTTTATCCCCACCGCCGATTACCTCGCTTCGATTAAAATTCTCATAGCATCTGACCAAAGTTGCAACGGCCTGTTCGGTTGTGAAATTTGCTTTCGGTGCAAATTTGCTATCACCGACACCTTTCATTATTCCCATATTGCAGATTCGCTGAACAGCGTCCATAGACCAATCGGAAATATCGCCTTCGTCGGCAAAGTCAAACCAAAGCTCCGTTGCCGCCCAGTCCGGATGAGCGGTTTTTATTAAACGGAATATAATCGTTGCCGCTTCTTCACGAGTCAATAGGTCATTCGGTTCAAATTCCGTATCGGATTTTCCCTTTATGATACCGAGTGAATTTAATACCGCAATATGCCCGTTATCGGTATCTTCAAACGGATTTTCGGATTCAACCGTTTTCGCTCCGTTAGGTGTCAGCTTATAATAGTTATAAATCAGCTCACAAAATCCTTCGCGAGTGATATCCATGGGATAGGTATATTTTTTATAGTAATTCGTTATGCCGATTTTTTGGGCCTTTTCAACGCTTTCCTTCGCCCATTCGCTTGCCGAAACGCCGGTTGTCCCGCTCACATTCGGCTTATCTCCATGCCCTACCACATCACTGTATTCGGTTATATAGCCCGTGTCTTCGTTTTTTATTGTGCCGAGCCCGTATTTTTCCATCAGCCCGCGCACCGTGCCGTCCTGCGACAAAGCACTTACGGCATCGTCCATCGCCACATACATTTTTTCGTAGTCGCTCGGGGTTCTTGACAGATACTTCATCATCTTTACTCCCTCACGGAAGGCTATTGCATAATCCTCCTTTGCTTCAATGTGCTTAACTCCGTCATCGTCTTTTGTGTATGTGCGGCATGTTAAATATATCCTCGAAAAGTCAACTATTTCATCCCGATCCTCCGTTACCGTAATTGCGGAAACGGCACAATCCACATCCCCGTTTGCCACAGCCAAAATAAGCTCATCAAAGGGCATGTCAACATATTCCGCAACATAACCGGTGCGTGAAATAATATTATTCATCAAGTCAACATCAAAGCCGGTAAGCTTTCCGTTTTCGTAATATTCAAACGGCTCATACTCGGCATCTATGCCCACCTTAATCGTTTTGATTTCCGATTTTTCGCCAACACCCTGCGATTCATCGGCGGATATAAAGGCCGTCATCGCAGAAAGCATTGCCACACTTAAAATCACTGATAATAGCTTCTTCACAGCATTTCCTCCCGTCTCAATCATTCAGCCTTCCGTAGCCTGCGTCGATAACACACTGCTGACCCTCCTCAGAGAGCATAAATTCAACCATTTTTCTTGCCGCGGAGCCTTCGGGCTCATCCTTTCTTAAAACAATATAGGTATTGTTCGAAAGCGGATATTCTCCGCTTGCAATTGTTTCGTCGTTCGGTGCCACGCCGTCAATCTCCAAAAGCTTAAGCTCCGTTTTCGTGTTGTAGAAGTAGTCCATATTGTTAAAGAAATAGTAAATACTGTACCCCAAAGCATAGCCCAAGGGGCTGTCGGTTTCGGCGTTCATAACATCGGTAAGCACATTTTCCATGGTAAACGAGGTTTCTTTTTGTATATCGGGGTGGATTTCTCCTCCGTTTAAGAAATGCTTTTCCATCTGCGCATGGCTTCCGCTGTCATTGTTGCGGCAATAGGGGTATAAAAGCGCATCGCTCCCGCCGATTTCTTCCCAATTATCATAGGCATTATTTACATAAATATCGGTTATCTGCTCCTTGGTAAGCCCGTTTGCGGGATTGTCCGCGTTGGTGAAAAACACCATTGCGTCATAAGCCACGGGAATAAGCTCAAGCTCCACACCCTTTTTATTTGCAAGCTCCAATATGTCGTTTGACGGATGGTGCGAAGCAAAAAGCATATCTGCCTCGCCCGCTATCAGCCTTTCGTAAGAGGTATGCGTTTTCGAATGGTTTTTCGGAAAATTCTTATGCGTTCTTCCGTTCATAAAAAGTCTTCCGTAAATAACCTCCGTGAACGGATAGGTTGAGGTTGAGCCGTCAATTACAGGCATTTCCTCGTCAAAGCCGTATTCTTCGGCGATTTTTGAGGGATAAATTTGGCACAAGCGGCCGACACTGTTTAAAAGATGTGCCGAGAAAATCCTCGTCGCCGCCTCCTTAGGCTTAAGATAGCCCTTCGGATTTTCCCAATCCGTTTCGTCCTCGGCATAATCATACGAGCACGCGACGCCGATAATATCATAGCCCTCTCTTGCCCAATCGGATATTTCATCCTTATCCGCAAGATTATCGTTTACAATCCGCGGGCACTTAAGGTCGGCGCAGCTTAACGCTCTCGCCGTCATAACGGTAAATTCCTCACGCGTAACATCCCTTTGCGGTGAAAAGGTCTTGTCGGTGTCACCCTTAATTATGCCGCATTTATACGCCGACATTACGGCAGGATAAAACCAGTCGTTTTTTGAAACATCGTCAAAGACTGTGATTTGATGCGCCGTCGGATCGCTTTCAAGCCCCATAAAGCGCATAAGCATGGCAACCGCTTCCGCTCTCGTTACTTTTCTTAGGGGCTCTGCCTCACCCTTGTCATTGCCCTTTATAACCTCGATTCGCGAAAGCCACTCAATATCAAAATAATCGGCTCCCTCGTCAATATCGGTAAAGCTTGTCTTCTGCGGCACCACCGCTTCAAGCTCCCTGTCCTTGTTCTCAATCGGCACAGTAGCCCAAACGTATCCGTCACAGCACGCGGAAAGCGCTATTATCTCCCCCGTGTCCTTATACCTTGCATAGGTTTGCCAGCTGTCAATTTCACTTAAGTCATTGGGAAACGGTATCTTCACTTTCGTATACATGCTTTTTTTATCCTCATTTTCTTCCGCTTTTTCAAAAGCACATGCGGTCATTGAAAGCAACATCAAGCCGCATAAAGCAAGTATCGATAATTTTCTCATAAAATTCCCCCTTATTCAACGGTAAAATACACAGAATATAAATCCTTGTCGTATGAGCCGCCTTCTCGGTTGTTTATAACCTCTTTCGTCAAACGGTAATACCCTCTGTCAAGCTCTCCGTAAAGCCATTCCCAATTTATATTCAATTCCGTAATATCATTTTTATTTATTGGGTACGCAATATCGTTCCATCCGTAATCCAACAACGGATTTGTTTCAGCCGGTATCCATTCCTCATTAACGGATTTTTCAAGGTTAAACCACGCACCGGTCTGAAGCTCTCCCAAATTTTCGCCGCCGAATTGCTCGATTTTAATCTTCATTCCCGACTTGGTTACATTTTCCGCATAAAGCGTCAAACCCCATTTATCGGTCGGTGCAATTATGTTAAATGAAAGCTTCTTATCCGTATCAACGGGATACTGTGAGCTGAAAAGCGGAGCAACTGCATCATTAAAGGTGACATCTTTATCATCCGACAGAACAATTATTTCACTGTCCTTTGCCGCATTGTTAAGGCGGCCCTTTATGTAATAGCAGTATTTAAGCCCGCGAAGCGGTTCTTCATCAGCGTCGTACTTTTTGAAGATTATCCATTCACCGTCAATGCACACTTCCTTGGTAATGCTTGTTGCGTTTTGATAGCCCTCCGCTCGAAAATTGGCTTCGCCTGATTTTTGAGGGATTTCGCTTTCTTTGACTTTCTTTTTAAGCTCTCCGTCAAGTGTTCCGCAACGGGCATCGATATCGCTTTTTATTCCCGAATCGTAATACAATTCACCGTCTGCGTTAAACATTCTGATTGATTTTTTCTCAAGCTGCTTGCCGAATTGTCCTTGCTTGTTACCCGAAACAATAATACTTGTTGGGCCGTCCGCACCGCCTATCACTCCTACATCCGTGTTGTTACAGGCAGCGAGCAGCAAAGCGCACATGGCAATGCTTAATAATACCGTTCGTTTCATACAAAACACCTCCGTATTTTAAATAATTTCTCTACTTATAATACATTATATAGGCCGAAAAGGTTGCATTTTCCTTCGAAAAAATCAGTTATTCAAAAAAAACACGCCTTTCGGGCTTCAGCTCCTAAGGCGTGTTGAAATTTTTATGCATTATTGCAGGGACGGAATTTCGCCGACGCCTGAGAGCACATAGCTCGGACGATATGGGAAGGTTTCGATATCCTCCCTCGCGGTCACACCGGAGAGCACCAAAACAGTATCCAGACCGGTTTCGATACCCGCGATAATATCCGTATCCATTCTGTCGCCTATCATCGCCGCTTCCGCCGAATGAACGCCAAGCATCTTTAGGCCTGTACGCATCATAAGCGGATTGGGCTTGCCGACAAAATAAGCGTTTTTTCCGGATGCAAGCTCAACCGGAGAGATAAGACTTCCGCACGCCGGAGCAATTCCACCTTCAATCGGGCCGGTTATATCGGGATTTGTTCCGATAAGTCTTGCGCCGTTCCTTACATGATGAACCGCACGCTCCAAGCTTTCGTAGTTATATGTGCGGCATTCGCCGACAACCACATAATCCGGGCTTACATTGTTCATGGAAATGCCCTCCTCGTAAAGAGCATTCAAAAGCCCCGGACCGCCGATTGCGTACACACCCGCATGCTCACACTGGCTTTTTATGAACCTTGCGGTCGCCAATGCACTGGTGTAGAAATGACCTTCGTCAACATCCAACCCCATGCGTGCAAGCTTTTGCCTTAAATCCGAAGGCGAATTTTCGCTTGAATTTGTTAAAAATAAAAAATGCTTGTTGTTCGCATAAAGCCAATCAACAAATTCCTTAACACCGTCCAAAAGCTTGTTGCCGTGATATATAACACCGTCCATATCGCAGATAAAGCCTTTTTTAGCCCTTAATTTTTCCATGCCGCGCCCCTCACTTGTTCTTCAGCTCGCCGATTTCTTCCATACAACGACAACAAATATTTTTACCCTTATAGCTTTCTATACCGTCAGACGACCCGCAGAATACGCAAAACGGAGTATATTTTTTCAAAATGAGCATCTCACCCTCCGTAAATATTTCAAGACCGTCCTTTTCATTAAGATCATATATTCTTCTGAGTGATTTAGGCAAAACTATACGCCCTAAGCTGTCAAGTTCCCTAACGATTCCCGTGGATTTCACCGAATATCACACCTTTCTTTATTATTCCCCATATTACAATTAAATTATACAACATCCGCAAAAAACTGTCAACAAATTTTTCTTGAATTTTTTAAATAATTTTTCAAAAAACTATTGACAATACCGAAAATTTATGATATCATATCATTGTTGCGCTGGTGTAGCTCAATTGGCAGAGCAGCTGATTTGTAATCAGCAGGTTGCGGGTTCAAGTCCCATCACCAGCTCCAGTATAGGGGGAGATTCCCGAGTGGCCAAAGGGGACAGACTGTAAATCTGCTGCAATTTGCTTCGGTGGTTCGAATCCACCTCTCCCCACCAAAATCCTCGTACATATGTACGGGGATTTTTAATTTATGCTTCGCTTTTGCTCTTTGCTTCACCAAATGAAACAAATCAGCCCCGCTTTATATATTTAATCGCAATTTGACGGACGGTGATTTCCATGATGACGATACTTTTGGTTGTTATATTTATCTCTTTCATCGGGGTCGGTCTTCCCGACTCGGTGCTCGGTGCGGCATGGCCTGCCATATACACCGAATTTTCCGCTCCCGTTTCTCTTGCGGGCTACATTTCATCAACCGTAAGCGCCTGCACAATAATTTCAAGTCTTTTAAGCTCACGCATTATAAATAAATTCGGCACGGGGCTTGTCACCTTTGCGAGTACACTTATGACCGCGGCGGCGCTTTTGGGCTTTGCCCTGTGCAAGGATATTTCCTTCTTTTTTTTGATGGCAATCCCGTTGGGACTGGGCGCGGGCTCAATCGATACGGCTTTAAACAATTTCGTCGCGCTTCACTACAACGCTTCGAAAATGAATTTTCTTCACTGCTTTTACGGACTGGGGGTCGCGGCAAGCCCTTACATCGTTTCACTTGCACTGTCCGGCTCGGGAAGCTGGCGCAAGGGCTATCTTGCGGTGTCCGCCGCTCAGTTTTTCATCACGATTGTTTCCGCACTTTCGCTCCCCTTATGGTTTAAAGTCGAAAAAGGCGACCGTGAAAACGCCGTCGGAGCTAAAAGCTCACCCTCGATTTTAAGCCTTGCGGCAAATCCCAAGGTGAGGATGAGCTGCATTGCTTTTTTCACCTCCTGCGCATTGGAGCTTTGCGCAGGCGCGTGGAGCAGCACGTATTTTGTAAACGCAAAGGGCTTACCGCAGTCCGAAGCGGCGCGAACCGCCATGCTTTTTTACGCCGGCCTTGCCTCCGGCAGATTTTTATCCGGTGTTTTTTCCAATAAATTGGGCCGCCGCAAAATCACGCTTATTTCAAGTTTTATCGTGCTTTTTGCCCTGATAGTCTTTGCCCTTCGGATTCCCGTTTTTCTTTCCGCATTCTCACTCTTTTTAATCGGCCTGGGAATCGGCCCCGTATACCCGAATTTGACACATCTTACGCCGGACAATTTCGGAAGCGAAGCCTCGCGCGCCGTCATGGGGCTTCAGCAAGCTTTTTCCTATACGGGAATTATGATAATGCCGTGGATTTTCGGCATTATTGCTGACAGGTTGTCCGCGTCCGTGCTTCCCTTTTATCTTATCTTCCTTTACCTTGTTTTTATAATTTCACTGCTCAGGCTTTTTTCATCGGTTGAAAAAAATAAACCTACGGAATAAAGTAACCGCACCTTTTTAATTTAACCGAAACGGAGGGATTTTATTGAACAATTTATCAGACCTTGCGCCGAAGCGCGTATTTCATTATTTCAGCGAAATAAGCCGCATTCCCCGCGGCTCCGGCAATACGGCAAAAATTGCCGAATATTGCGTCAGCTTTGCATTATCGCATAAGCTTAAATATTCAAGGGATGATTTTAACAACGTTATAATTTATAAGTCGGCTGCCCTGGGCTGTGAAAATTCCGAGCCTATAATATTGCAGGGGCATTTGGACATGGTTTGCCAGAAAACACCCGAAAGCGATTTCGATTTTGATACCGACTCGATTGATATATATTCGGAGGGCGACTTTATAAAAGCCCGCGGCACAACCCTCGGTGCGGACAACGGTATTGCCGTTGCAATGATTTTGGCAATTTTGGAGAGTGACGAATACCTTCATCCTCCGATTGAAGCAGTGTTCACCTCAGATGAAGAAATCGGCATGCTCGGCGCGCTGAAGCTTGATATGAGCAAGCTTCACGCCAAAAGAATGATAAATCTGGATGAGGAGCAGGATGTTGTCACCGTTTCGTGCGCCGGCGGAAGCGATTTTTCGGCCGCTCTTCCCGCCCCTCGGGTGAAAAAGCACGGAACGCTCGTAACACTTTCCGTAAACGGCTTAAAGGGCGGGCATTCCGGAATCGAAATCGACAAGGGCAGGATAAACGCCGATACGGCCATGGGCAGACTGTTGGACGCCCTTGCGCAATCGGTTGATTTCGGAATAATTTCCGTCAACGGCGGGGACAAGTCCAATGCCATCCCGAGCATGTGCGAGGCGGAGCTTTGCGTTTCCGACACGGAAAAATTTCTTCGTGCGGCAGAAGAAGAAATCCGCATATTAAAGGAAGAATTTTCAAGCAGAGAGTGCGGCTTCAACGTTGATGCCGTCGCATGGGGCGAGGACGACAGTGAGGTACTCTCCGAGGAGGCCGCCTCCGCAATTATTTCGGCGCTCATAACAGCTCCGAACGGCGTGATAAGCATGAGTCCGGACATCAGCGGGCTTGTTGAAACCTCACTCAATTTGGGTATATTAAAAACCGAAGCGGATTGTGTTCGCCTGGGCTTCTCGCTTCGAAGCAGTAAAAAATCGGCACGTAAATTCCAGGAAAGAAGGCTTAAAGCGCTTTTTTCACGACTGGGCGGGAATTTCACAACATCCGGCGAATATCCTTCCTGGGAATATAACAAGGCCTCTCGGCTTCAATCCGTTTTTTCCGACGTATACGAAAAGAAGAACGGGAGAAGGCCGCGTATTACCGCAATACACGCCGGCCTTGAATGCGGAGTGTTTTTCTCCGCCATCGATGGCTTCGACTGCATAGCGATCGGGCCCGACATCTCGGGGGCACATACCACCGAGGAAAAATTGAGCATATCTTCAACCTGCCGCTTGTTTGACATTTTGACGGATACGCTGAAAGCATTAATTTAATACTTTATAAAAAAGATGCCTCGGCATCAAAGACAGGAGATTTTTTATGGATAAGAAAAATGAATTCAAGCCTTATGTTGCCGCCGAAAAGGTGACACCGGAATTTACGGTTACATCCGTTTTAATGGGTATAATCCTTGCGGTTGTTTTCGGTGCAGCAAACGCATATTTGGGGCTTAAGGTAGGCATGACCGTATCCGCATCGATTCCCGCGGCGGTTATCGCAATGGGGGTTATCCGCGTTATCATGCGCCGCAACTCCATTTTGGAAAGCAATATTGTGCAAACCATAGGCTCTGCCGGCGAATCCCTTGCGGCAGGCGCAATTTTCACACTGCCCGCGTTGTTTCTTTGGGCTTCGGAGGGCGCCATGGAAAAGCCGAGTATCGTCGAAATAACGCTTATCGCTCTTGTCGGCGGTCTTTTGGGCGTATTTTTCATGATACCCCTTCGTAACGCCCTTATCGTCAAAGAACACGGCATCCTTCCCTATCCCGAAGGCACCGCCTGTGCGGAGGTTCTCCTTGCGGGAGAAGAAGGCGGCGCAAACGCATCCACGGTTTTTGCCGGAATGGGGCTTGCCGCGCTTTATAAATTCGTGATAGACGGCCTTAAATTGGTATCCGGTGAAATTTCCACCCATGTTAAGGGCTTCGCGGGCGAAATCGGCACCCAAATTTATCCCGCGGTAATGAGCGTGGGCTATATCTGCGGCCCGAGAATTTCGTCCTATATGTTCGGCGGAAGCATTGTAAGCTGGCTCGTACTTATTCCCTTAATCGTGCTTTTCGGCGGAGATACGGTGCTTGCGCCCGGCACCTCACCCATAAGCGAGCTTTATGCCACGGGAGGAGCAAATGCCATCTGGAGCACTTATATCCGCTATATCGGCGCCGGTGCGCTTGCGGCGGGCGGAATTATCAGCCTTGCAAAGTCGCTTCCCATGATAATTAAAACCTTCGGCGGTGCCGTAAAGGGAATTAAGGATGCGAAGGACGGCTCCGCAGACCGCACATCCTTAAGCCTCGGCATGAAAACAACTATCATCGCGGTTTTAATTTTAACGCTGCTTGTTTGGTTGATTCCCGCAATTCCCGTTTCGCTTTTGGGGGCGTTCATTATTGTTGTTTTCGGCTTTTTCTTTGCCGCCGTATCTTCAAGAATGGTCGGCCTTGTGGGAAGCAGTAACAACCCCGTTTCCGGAATGGCCATCGCAACGGTTCTTATCGCAACGCTTATTTTGAAGCTTACCGGCGCAAGCGGTATATCGGGCATGAGCAGTGCAATCGCAATCGGCTCGGTCATCTGTATAATTGCGGCTATCGCGGGCGATACCTCGCAGGACCTTAAAACAGGTTATATATTGGGAGCAACCCCAAAAAAGCAGCAGATAGGCGAGCTTTTGGGTGTTGCCGCCGCGGCTTTGGCAATCGGCGGAACGCTTTACCTTTTGGACACCGCCTTCGGCTTCGGAGAAGGCGGCCTTGCGGCGCCCCAGGCAACGCTTATGAAGCTTATAATCGAAGGTGTTATGGGCGGAAGCCTTCCATGGGCACTTGTATTCACCGGTGCCTTCATAGCCGTTACGGTTGAGCTTATCGGTATTCCCGTGCTTCCCTTCGCTATCGGCGTTTACCTTCCGATACAGCTTAATGCCTGCATCATGGCAGGCGGAATAATCCGCCTTGTATTCGACATGATGAACCGCGAAAAAGCCGAGAAGTACGCTATTATCAATGACGGTGTGCTCTTCTGCTCCGGCATGATTGCCGGTGAAGGGCTTGTCGGAATACTTTTGGCGGTCTTTGCCGTATTCGGCCTGGATGCCAAAATAAACCTTTCCGAAAGGCTCGGCATTTCTTCCGCCTTTTCAAGCATCGGCGGACTTGTACTTTTCGCATTGATAATTCTTTCCGTGTTGAAATTCACAATATGGAAAAAGCGCGGTAAAAAGGCATGAAGAAAAAGCATGAACACACCTCCGAAAACTATCTTGACAAAAGGCCCTCCGTTAAAGAGGGACTTAAGGTAACCATAAGCGATTCGGGCGCGGTAACGATAGAAACCGAAAACACCGGGTTTATGAACCGTGCGGCGCAAAAGCTTTTAAAAAAGCCGAAGATAAGTTATATTCACCTTGACGAAACAGGAAGCTTTGTGTGGCGGTTTATCGACGGCGAGAGTGATATTTTAAAAATCGGAAAGCTCGTGAAGGAGCGCTTCGGCGATGAGGCAGAGCCGTTATACGAAAGGCTTGCCGCCTTCTTCGCTTCGCTCAAAAGCTGCGACTTTATCGAATATAAATAATTCGGCCGACGGCCGCGGATTGCTCCGCGGCCGTTTTTCATGCTTTAAGCTCGGCTTCTCTTCGCCTCTTACAAAAATTGTTAAACAGCTTGACAAACGAAGTTGTTTTATAGTATACTGAAGTTGCAAGCATTCAAAATATTTATAGGGAGGTTTTCTTATGACTCGCAAAGAATTAAAAAATCAGGCAAGCACACTCTTTTCTCAAAACTACTGGCTCTCAGTGGGAGCGTATGTTATTGTCAGCGTTATCATTGCGGCGTGCGGCGCACTTTCCTTTGTCGGCGCCGTTGCACAGTTTTTCCTTTATCCCCTTACTATGGGTATGGTGCTTTTCTTCCTGAAAATGTCTGACGGAGAAGGGCCTACAATCGGCGGAATTTTTTCGGATGCATTTGACGGAAAATATTTCTTAAGACGTGTCGGCGGCTACGCATGGATGACTCTTTTCAAATTTCTTTGGAGTCTGCTTTTCATAATCCCCGGCATCGTAAAGGGATATTCGTACGCGCTGACGCCGTATATCCTCGCAAAATATCCCGAAATTTCAGCAAAGGAAG
>CAZRUB010000029.1:0-11211 GCA_964603185.1 uncultured Ruminococcus sp. | reverse complement strand
TATATTCAGCCATCTTGGGGTTCCAGCGTCTGGTCTGATGTCCGAAATGAACACCCGCTTCCAAAAGCTGCTTCATTGAAATTACTGACATAGTTTAACACTCCTTTTAGTTTTTATACCTCCGCCTTCCTTGATACCGCGCATAACCCGCAAGGGGAACCAAAACGGCACGGAAAAGCGTGTGTATTTTTTGACCTTAAGATTATACCACGTTATTATTAAAAAATCAAGCCTTTTTTAAAATTAATTTCATCTTTTATGATTTTCAACGCATTTTGTGCCGCCAAGGTGTATTTTTCCTTCTTGTTTCTTATCCTTGCGCAGTCATGGGAAAGAATCCCGAAGCTTGCGTTTACCGGCTGAAAATGCTTCGCCTCCGCGGCCGTTATATAGCCTCCGAGGGCGCCGCTCATGGTTGAAGGCGGCAGGACGAAGCTTTCCCCGCCCTTAATTCGCAAGTATGCGTTGATTCCGGCAATAAGCCCGGACAGTGCCGACTCCACATACCCCTCCACACCGGTTATCTGTCCCGCGAAAAAGAGGTTTCGGTGCTTCCTCGCCGAATAATCGGCATTAAGCACCTCCGGAGCACACAAAAACGTGTTTCTGTGCATGACTCCGTAGCGCAGAAATTCCGCATCGGCGAGGCCGCCTATCATGGAGAACACCCTTTTTTGCTCTCCGAATTTAAGGTTCGTCTGAAAGCCGACCATATTGTAGACCGTGCCCTCTTTGTTATCGCGCCTGAGCTGAACCACCGCATGATATCTTTCGCCGGTCACGGGGTTTTCAAGGCCGACGGGCTTAAGCGGCCCGAACAAAAGCGTTTCCCTTCCGCGCTTTGCCATAATTTCCACGGGCATACAGCCCTCAAAAACCGCGGGCTTTTCCACTTCTTCATGAAGAGGTGCGCTCTCGGCCGAAATAAGCGCCTCGTAAAAGGCGTCATATTCCTCCTTCGTCATCGGGCAGTTTATGTAATCCGCCGTTCCCTTATCGTAGCGGCTTTTGAAATATGCCCTTTCCATATCCACGGAATCCGCGGCTATCAAAGGTGCCGCCGCATCGTAAAACGAAAGAGCGCCGCCCGTAAAGCGCTTTATATCCTCCATAAGCGCGCCGTCCGTCAAGGGTCCGGTCGCAATTATCACAACGTCGTCCTCGGGAATTTTATCCACTCTTTCCGATATTATCTCGATATTTTCATTCTCCCTGATTTTTTTCGTGACAAGTGCGGAAAAGCGCTCTCTGTCAACCGCAAGCGCCCCGCCGGCCGGGACGCTCACCTCATCGGCCGAGCGGATTATGACGGAATCCATAAGGCGCATTTCCTCCTTCATAAGGCCGCAGGCATTGTCAATCGAATTTCCCTTAAGAGAATTACTGCACACAAGCTCCGCAAAATCGGTGCTTTTATGAGCCGGCGTAAGCCTTTCGGGCTTCATATCGTAAAGCCGCACCTTAATGCCGCGCTTGGCTATCTGGTATGCCGCCTCGCATCCGGCAAGGCCGGCGCCGACAACTATCATTATTGCACCTCCTTGGGGCAGGAACGGTCGGAGCATCGAACCACGGTATCTCCGCGCAGGGTTTTTGTTATCATCAGGGCTCCGCATTTCGGGCAAACCTCACCGGTAGGCTTATCCCATAAAAGAAAATCGCACTCTCTGTTACGGCAGGGATAATATTTTTTGCCCTTTTTCGAAAAGCGTCCGATTATCATATCCCCGCATTTCGGACATTTAACGTTTGTTTCCTCGACAATGGCCTTTGTAAAGCTGCACTCCGGATAACCGGGGCAGGCGAGAAATTTTCCGAACCGTCCGTTTTTTATCACCATTTTCCGTCCGCAGACCTCACACGGAACATCGGATTCCTCATCCTTTACGGTTATTTTGCCAAGCTCCTCCTCGGCCTTTTTAAGGTCGGACGAAAAGGGCTCGTAAAAATCTCCCACAACCTTCTGCCACTGCTTTTCTCCCTCTTCGACCTCGTCCAAATCGGACTCCATGCTTGCGGTAAATTCCACATTCACGATATTTTGGAAATACTCAGAAAGTATATCCGTAATAATTCCGCCCAGCTCCGTGGGGCGCAGTGCCTTCTTATCGCGCTCCACATAGCGACGACCGAGAATTGTCGAAATCGTCGGAGCGTAGGTTGAGGGCCTTCCTATTCCGGCCTCCTCCATTTCCTTTATGAGCGAGGCCTCGTTATAGCGGGCCGGAGGCTCCGTGAAATGGCAAAGCGCCTCATGTCCTTCCTCTTCGAGCACGTCACCCTTGCCAAGCTCCGGAAGCTTCTTTACCGTTTCCTCCGTATCGTCAAAATCCTCATATGCCGCCATAAAGCCCGGGAAAGCAAGCCTGCGGAACGACATTTTGAATTCCACTCCGCTATTTTCCGCGTCGGCCGAGGCAGTTTTATACACGGCGTCCGCCATTCGGCTGGAAATGAAGCGGTTAAATATCAGCTTATATAATTTATATTCGTCGCTCTTAAGTGATTTTTTAATATCATCAGGCTCTATCATGACCGTCGGGCGGATGGCCTCGTGAGCGTCCTGCGCGTTCTTCTTCGTGCGGTATTCCCGCTCCTTCTCGGGGAAATACTCACTGCCGTATTTTTCGGTTATAAAATTCTTTGCCAGCGCCTTCGCTTCGTCGGAAACGCGAAGCGAGTCGGTTCTCATATAGGTTATAAGACCCAGCGTGCCGTGGCCGGGAATTTCGACTCCCTCATACAAAATCTGCGCCGCCGCCATGGTTCTTTTTGCCGTGAAGCCCAGGCGTTTCGCCGCCTCCTGCTGCAGGGAGCTTGTGGTAAAGGGCGGATAGGGGTTCTTCCTTTTGTCGGAATACTTAACCTCCGTTACCTTGTACCGGCCGTTTTTAACCCGCTCCTCTATTTTTTTCGCATCCGCCTCGCTTTTAAGCTCCGCCTTTTTCCCGTCCGCCTTCGAAAGACGCGCCTCCACCGTTTCGCCGTCTTTTGTTTTCAAAGCTGCGGTAAAGGTCCAATATTCCTCGGGAACAAACTCTTCGATTTCACGCTCCCTGTCCACAACCATTTTCGTTGTTACCGACTGAACCCTGCCCGCCGAAAGCCCGGAGCCTATTTTCGACCACAGAAGAGGGCTGAGCTTATATCCCAGCAATCTGTCGACGATTCTTCTCGCCTGCTGGGCATCAACCAAATCCAAGTCAATTTTTCTCGGCTTTTTGACGGCCTCGGTAACCGCCGTTTTCGTGATTTCGTTAAATGTCACGCGGCAGTAAGATTCCGAATCCATTCCCAAAAGCGCCGCTATATGCCACGCGATGGCTTCACCCTCACGGTCGGGGTCGGTTGCGATAAACACGTTTTTGGCCGTTTTTGCCGCTTTTTTAAGCTCACTCGTAAGCTCGCCCTTGCCCCTTATGGTTATATAGCGCGGCTCGAAATTGTTTTCGGTATCTATTCCCAGCTGGCTTTTCGGCAAATCCCTCAAATGCCCCATGGATGCTATTACATTATAGCTTCTGCCCAAGTATTTTTTTATGGTCTTGGCCTTTGCCGGCGACTCCACTATCAAAAGATTTGTTTTCGACGTATTCTTGTTTTTTGTTGTTTTCTTCTCCATCAGCTTACCACCTTATTTAATTATAAACCGTAACGTCCGTCCGGCAAAAGCTTCACCTTTCCCGAAACCTCAAGTATAATCAATGTTGAATTAATCCACTTCATGCTTCTTCCGCTTTTTTCCGCAAGCTCGGCGGGTAAAAGCGGCTCCTCACCAAGATAGCTTATAAGCTCCATCATATTGTCCGACTCCGTGTTTCCGTCGCTTACCGCCTTTTTCGCACTTTTCCTTTCCTTAGGCTTAGGCTTCGGTTCCTCCTTCTGCTCGGGCACCTCGTCGCTTTCCGCCGTCCTTTTCCGTTTACCGTCGGTATATTCCGTAACGTATTTGTCGATGTCATATATAATGTCCGCACCGTCGGCTATAAGAGCGTTAACGCCCGCGGAGGAAACGGAATCTATCGGATTGGGCACCGCCGCAACGCTTCGCGAATATTCCGCCGCCTTCCTTGCGGTGATGAGCGCGCCGCTTTTTTCCCCGGCCTGAACAATCACCGTAAGTCGGGACATTCCCGCCATAAGCCTGTTTCTTATATGAAAATAACCTGCCTGAGGAGCCGTTCCCATTTCAAATTCGGTTATGACGGCACCGCCCGATGCCGTTATCCTGTCCCGCAGGGACTGACTGCCCTTGGGATAGTCCACATCTATGCCGCAGCACAAAATGCCTATTGCGGTTCCGCCCGCGTTTACCGCTCCCGTTGCCGCGGCCGAATCGACCCCGAGCGCCATACCCGAAACCACGCTTTCGCCCTTTGCCGCAAAGGCCGCCGCCAGATTTTGCGACACGCTTATGCCGTAAGCATCCGAGGCGCGACTTCCCGCTATTGTTACGGCATCGCTTTTATTTAACGCCTCCCGCGAGCCCTTAACGTAAAGAACAAGCGGAGGCTCCGGAATTTCCCTCAAGGCCTTGGGGTAAAATTTCGAATAATAGTCCACCAGATAGCAGCGCTCGCGGTTGCATCGCTCTATTTCGGCCTCCACAAACGACATATCCTTTTTTAATATATATGCGGTTTCCTTTTCGTTAAACATTCCGCACTCTTTCAGTGCTTCCGCGTCAGCGTTATATATTTCCTCCGGAGAAGAAAAATATTCTATCGCATGCATAAGCTTTCCCTGGGAAGCTATGCCCATGTGTTTAAGCCACAATAAATATTCCGCTCTGTGCACTTTTCGTTCTCCCTTCCCGATTTATCTCAAATGTCACACCCGTTCTTTTTAAATTACAACAAAAATTGTGATTTGTAAAGAAAAATTTTAAATTTTCGGTTATTTTTTATTTTTACACGCGTAAATTTAGCAACATGAGCATTTATTTTATCAACGAAAACCCCAAAATAAAAAAGAGCGCCGTTAAAAGGCTTTCCCTGCCGCCGAACGGAGGAAGCATAGATATTCCGCCGATTTCGCGCCTGGGCAAAAAGCATCGCGCCCGTTTGCTTTCGACCTTGAAGGCCGTTCCCGCGGTCTTTTTCGCGTCGGAACAGACCGAAAATCGAATTCCGGAGCTTTTCACCTCCGATTCGCGCTCTTTTTTCTATCACAGTCTGCCCTACGCCGTTATTTCGTTAAAGGACGAATTTTCCTCCCGCCGCCTGATACTCTGTGACGCGGACGAAAGCTTGTCCTCACGCTTTCTTTCGTTTTTTCCGCATATTTATCTTTCCGGGGAAAACGCACTCTCCGTTGCCGCGGAGCTTTACTTCGAAAACGGCGCGTCCGTTCCCGTTGCGGCAGAGTGCACCGAAAACGATATTGTAATTTTCTTCGACAAGGTCAAGGATGTCCCTTTTCTTTATGCGTTTCATTTCGACGCCTCCGGTGACGGAATATTTAACGCCGACTCCCTGTTATATACCCCCAAGGGCCGCTATCACTTCATATCGGACAAAATAAACGCCCCTCTCGGCATCAATGCCGCGGCAAGACTTTATTCACATGACCCGAGGGCAAGCTTCGGCATTTCCCTTCGACAAAAAAACCTACATTAATATATTGACAAATTCGAACTTCCGTAGTATAATTTAGGCTATTAATGCCAAAATGGCGAAAAGGAGATTTTTTAATGGCAAAGGAATACGTTTTGACCCGCGAAGGCTTGGATAAATTAACGGAGGAGCTCGAATATAAAAGAACCATCGGCCGAAGAGAGGCTGCCGAGCATCTTAAGGAGGCTCGCTCCTACGGCGATTTATCCGAAAATAGCGAATATGACGAAGCAAAGGACGCTCAGGCGAAGCTTGAAGCGCGAATTGCCGAAATAGAGGAAATGCTTAAAAACGTCAAGCTTCTTGAAGAAACGGAAAGAACCGAGGGTATCGCTTCAATAGGCTCCACAGTCAAATGCTTTATAAAATCGTTTGATTCGGAAATCACCTATTCCATCGTCGGAAGTGCCGAGTCCGATCCCCTTAATAACAAAATATCGGACGAGTCACCCATCGGTCACGCGTTAATCGGCGCAAAAGCCGGAGATACAGTCGTTGCCGAGGCACCCGGCGGAGATATCGAAATCGAAGTAAAGGAAGTAAAATAACGGTTTAGGCGAAGCGGAGCATGAGCTCCGCTTCGCCTAAGTTAAATGAAGCTATGGAAAAAATTGTACCGTCATACGTCGAAAACTATTTACGGGAGCTTGTCCCTCCCCGTGACGAATTTTTGTCGCAGCTGGAGGCGGAGGCCGCCGACACCTTAACCTACGCTCCCATTATAGAGCCGGAGGTTGCCAACCTCATCGTCACGCTGATAAAAATTCACCGCCCCAAAAGGATTTTGGAGCTCGGCACCGCAATAGGCTACAGTGCAATCACCATGGCACGCGCCATGGGTGATGGAGAAATCATTACCGTGGAGCGGTATGATAAAATGTATGAGCGCGCGGTTTCAAACATCCGCCGCGCCGGTCTTTCTCACATCATAAAGCCCGTGCAGGATGAAGCGGAAAACGCTTTAAGATGGTTGGACGGCGGCTTTGACATGATATTTTTGGACTCCGCCAAGGGGCAATATCTTGAATTTCTTCCGGACTGTATGCGCCTTTTGAAAATCGGGGGAATATTAATATCCGACGATGTTTTGTACAAGGGTGAGGTAACGGATACGGTTGACACAGAAAAAAGAAAGCTTACTCTTGTCAATCGCCTGAAAAGCTATCTTAAGCACATATCGGAATGCGATGCCTTGGCAACAAGCATTATCCCGATAGGAAACGGCGTGGCAATAAGCTTTAAGGAGAAGGAATATGAAAAAAATTGAGTTGCTTGCCCCCGCAGGGGATCTTGCACGCTTGAAAACCGCAATAGAATACGGAGCCGACGCGGTTTACGTCGGCGGGGAGCAGTTTTCTCTCCGCAGTGCGGCCGTGAACTTTAACGATGATGAGCTTTCGGAGGGTATAGCCTATGCGCATGAGCGCGGCAAAAAGGTGTATATCGCCATGAACATCATTCCGCACAATCGGGATCTTAACGCTATCGCCGATTTTGCGAAAAAAGCCGCGGCTATGGGCGCGGATGCCGGCATCGTATCGGATTTCGGCGTTATCGAGCTTATAAAAAAGGCCGCGCCGTCGCTCCCCATACACATCAGCACTCAAGCGAGCGTAACGAACTATCTTACCGTTTCGAAATTCATAAGCGACGGCGCCGAGCGTGTGGTTCTCGCGCGGGAGCTTTCACTTGACGAGATACGGGAAATCAAGGAAAAAACCGGTGCGGAGATAGAGGTTTTCTGCCACGGCGCCATATGCATGTCCTATTCCGGCAGATGCCTTTTGAGCAATTATCTTGCCGGCCGTGACGGCAATATGGGCGAATGTGCCCAGCCCTGCCGCTGGCAATATTACGTTATGGAGGAAAAGCGCCCCGGAATGTATATGCCCGTCGTCGAAACCGAGCGCGGGAGCTTTGTGTTCAACGCAAAGGATATGTGCATGATAGAGCATGTGAGCGAGCTTATAGAAGCGGGCGTCGACTCTCTTAAAATAGAGGGGCGCATCAAAACCGCATATTACGTCGCCACCGCGGTTAAAAGCTATCGCCGCGCAATTGACGCTTATTACGAAAATCCCTCCGATTGGTACCGTGAGGAATATCTTACGGAGCTTAAAAAGGTCAGCCACCGAAAATACGATACGGGCTTTTTCTACGGCAAGCCGGAGGAAATATATTCCGAAGGCTCATATATAAGAAATTATGATGTTATCGCGGACGTTGTAAAAAGCGCTCCCGAGGAGGGAAGGCTTTACCTCTCGCTTCTCAACAAGGTTACCGAGGGCGAAATGCTGGAGGTTATGGAGCCCGAGGGAGATTTTTGGTATCTTAAGGCCGAGGATTTGAAGGATGAGGACGAAAATCCTATCGAAACCGCAAACCATGCCATGATGAAATTCTCGTTAAAATGCGAAAGAAGCGTTTCGCCGTTCGCCTTTATCAGGCGCAAGCGCGCGGAGACTCCCGATATACTTGAATAAAACAGCTTGACATGGGGAAGAATGTCAGTTATAATATATGAAGATAATTTTTTCGGAGGTAATTTGACATGGCTAAAATCACAAAGGATACAATCATTGCGGACGTTCTTAAGATAGATGAAGGCACGGCTCCCTTTTTCCTTGAAATCGGAATGCACTGCCTCACCTGCCCCGGCGCAATAGGCGAAACCGTTGAAGAAGCATGCATGGTTCACGGCGTTGACTGTGATGCTCTTTTGGAAAAGCTTAACAACTTCATCGAAAGCAAATAAAATTTCGCAAAAAGCAAAGCCGCCATGCGGCGCATATTAAAAGGGCTCCCTCACAGGAGCCCTTTTAACATACTCTTTATTTCCTCGGCTATAACGCCTATCGGCTTCATTTCCCCGTTTTCGGTGCAGGTTATCCTTTCAAAGGCGAATTTATCCGCAACGAAGCAGGCGTTCTCGTAGGAACGGCGAAGATAATTCAAATCCCGCTCATGAATATCCTTGATTTCATCGTGGGTAAATTTATTTTCCCTTTTCGCAATCAGCTTTGCGGAAGCCTCCGGCGGCACATCAAGAAAAATCACCTTGTCGGGCCTCGGAAGCCCCAGCTTATTATACTCGAAGTCCGATTGAAATGCCAAAAATCGCTCCTTCTCGTCATAATCGCCTATTTTCGACGCCTGATGTATAAAATTAGACGTTACATATCTGTCGGCAATCACAATGTCGCCGTCCTCAAGGAGTTTTCCCCACTCCGTTCTGAAGCTGCAGAAGCGATCTACCGCAAAAAGAGCGCTCGCCGCATAGGGGTTTACACTGTCCGCATTATCGCCCAGCTCTCCCGAAAGATACATCTTAACCGGCGCCGAGGAGGCCGATTCGTAATTCGGAAACGTTACCGAATGAACCCGCTTGCCGAGTCCGACAAGATAATCGGCAAGAAGCTTGGCTTGCGTTGCCTTACCCGAGGCATCTACCCCTTCTATTACAATCAGCATGCTTTAACCGCCCTTCTACCCAATAAGGCTTATATAATTTTCATAATAATACTTATTTATCGCGTCAGTTTCCCCGTCTGAGTTGCTTCTTGTCACAAGGCTTCTGCGATCCTTCTCGTCATATTCGATGGTTATAACCTCGGAAAGCTTCCCGCTTTTATCATAGCGCACGGTCTTGACCAACTTGTCCCCCTTATAGGTCATTTCCTCTTTCGAATATTTTTCGGATGCGCTTCCCACATATTCCTTTATAACGGGATTCTCACCGTCGGACTCATAGGTAAATTCCGTACCGCCGAGATATTCCTCCTTGCCGCCGAATATGCGCTCCTTTTTAACTCGGCCCTCATCGTCGTAAACATAGCGCTTAACCTCCGAGAGCTCCCCTGCGGCATTCCGCGCTTCGATAAAGTCAAGCCTTCCGTCGGAATCGTAATTATACTCATCAAGCCTGTAGGGAGTGCTTGACCGCTCCTCCCCCGACTCGGCATCCTCATTTTCGGACTTTTTCCCGCTCGATATTTCGCTTAAAGTAATTTCCTCCGTTTTCAAAAGCCCGTCCTCGTATGTGTAAATGTGCACCTCGCGCTCCGTTTCGGAATAAACGTTCTTCTTTATCATGTTTCCGTCATCGTCGTAGGCATAGCTTTCGTAAAGAACGGAATCGCCCAAGGAATTGCTGACGGACATATCCGCTGTCTGCCCCTCCAAATTGTATTTATATATTCGCTTTCCGCCGGGATTACCCTTCCCGTCCATAAACTGAATATGGCTGAGCTCCTCCCTTTGCGTTTTCTGAGTTCGGTTGTCGCCGCATCCGACAAAAAGAAGCAGCGCCGCCGCGACAAAAGCCAAGAATCCTTTCATTTTTTATCCTCCTGTCCGCGAAGCCTCGAAGCATATACCGTCATTCCGAAGCTTATGAGCTTAAGGCTTCTCTTAAATCGCTTGCCCTTGACGATTCTGTAAAGCCATTCCAAATTATGCTTAATGAAAAACTCCGGCGCACGGCTCATTGTCCCCGCAAAAACATCGGCACTGCCGCCCGCCCCGATTATGACCTTCGCATTAAGCTCATTTTTATGCGCCGCAATCCACTTTTCCTGCTTGGGAGCGCCCAGACATACCATAAGATAATCCGGCGCGGCGGCACTGATTTTTTGAACAATGGGCTCGTCCTCCGAAAAATATCCGTCATTCGTGCCCGCCATAACAATCCCGGGGTACTGCTTGCTTAAATTCTCCGCGGCCTTTTCCGCCACTCCCGGCTTTCCCCCGAATATAAATAAGCTCTTTTTTTGACTGTCCAAATACGGCATAACGGAGCAGGTAAGGTCAAACCCTCCCACCCGCTCGGGAATCGGCGTTCCGAGAATTTTCCCGGCCTTTACAACACCGATACCGTCGGGCACAACCAAATCGGCGCTGTTAAGCACCTCCTTAAATCCGGCCTCCTCCTTTGCCGCCATTATTATTTCGGAATTCGGTGTGTAGATAACCCTTCCGCGCTCCTCACCGTCAAGATAGCCCTTAACGCGCTCCGTCGCTTCCGCCATGCTCAAGTTGTCAACCTGCACACCCAAAATGTTTACCTTACTCATAAGCTGTTCCTCTCATCCTTCGAATATAGGTTTAATTATAGCATTTTTTTCAATTTTAGTCAACACATAAAAGTTATATCGTTTTATTTTGCGAGGACGGGGAGCGTTGTTAAAGGCCTCCCTGTCCTCCGCGCCTTCGATTTCTCCGCTTTGCCTCATTCTTGTTATATCCGGATGCTGAAGCTGCATAAAATTCACCTCTTTCAAGGCGATTATAGCAAAAACCCCTTCCGTATAAAAGCCCCTATTCGCCAAAACCTCCGAAAGTCAAGCCTCCCTTGTCTAAAGGGAGGTGGGCGAAAGCGAAATTAATTTTGCTTTCGCTCGGAGGGATTGCGGTGAAGGGCTCGGGAAAGAGCGAACCGCGCTCACGGGCGGATAATATGTATAGTGTAGTAACATAGTCCACAAAGGTGTAAAGACATAGTCCACAGATTTATGGTAAAATAAAGGCATCTCAAAATACACAAAAATGGAATTGTCAAGAAATGTGCAGTCGAAAAATCCCCTAAATTTGATAAACT
>CAZRUB010000028.1:0-11253 GCA_964603185.1 uncultured Ruminococcus sp. | reverse complement strand
TATCTTTCCGCGGCGCCCATGGAAAAGGACGGTATGATTTATATCCCCGTTTCAATGATATCGGAATGCTACGGTTGGACGGTTCGCGCTCTGGGCGACGGCGCATACCGGATAAGCTCCGACGCGGTAAGTGAGGTCGCGGTTAACGCGGCGCTTCACGCGATAGGATAAGGAGGGAAAATACATGAAAAAAATAATTGCGGCAATTCTTGTCTTGTTGATGCTTTGTCCTTTGGCGGTCGGCGCGGCCGACAACTACGGAGCTGAGCTCGGAACGGAGCTGATTTTTTCGAACTGGAGCTATTCCGCTTCAAGCCAATGGGGCACCGCTAACGGAATCGATAAGGTGTTTGACCACGATACGGCGACGTACTGGCATACAAATGTTACGTTTGCTGAAGGCAAGGCGGTGAGCGCGGACAAGGAAAGAACAATATCCGTTGATTTCGGTAAGGTTATAGATGTTTCGGGCTGGCTTTACACCCCGAGAAACGATAACGCCCTGGGCACTGTTTTGGCATACAACGTTTATTCATCGACGGACGGCAAAAGCTTCGAGCAGATTTATTCATCCTCATTCAAATACGGTACCGTTGCCTCCGAAAACAAGCCGCAGGGCGGCTCATGGGGCAATACGAAAATGCGCTGTATAAAAATAGAAGTTACAAGCGCAGTGTCGGGCGACTTCGCAACCGCGGCGGAAATAAGCTTCTATAAGGACGGAAAGGTAATCGAGCCTCCGAAGGCCCCCGCTGCGGGAGCTGTTATCGGACGTGAGGCAATGGACGGAACGCCCTTATACGAAAAAAAAGGCTGGACGGCAACGGTTAACTCAGACGGACACGGAAAGGTAAGCAATATTTTCGATAACAACATCGCAACATATTGGCATACAAGCATCACCGCGTCGGGCGGAACGGTTACGGGGCATGATGAGCCGCCCTTTCACCTGGTTATAACGCTTCCGAAGGACTATACAACATCGGGTATTATCCTTACACCCAGAACGGATAATCAGGCGGGCATTATCAACAAGGCGGATATATATGTTTCCGCTTCCGAGGAGGGAGAGGATTGGTTTCTTCTTAAGGAAGGCGTGACGTTTACGTCAAACTACATTCCGCAGGAGCTTGCCTTTACCGCAAACATAACCGTAAGGCGCATTTGGGTGGAGGTGCTTGCGGGTCAGGGCGGCTACGGTTCATTGGCGGAATTTGACCTTATGATGGCCAAGGATGACTTTGAAACCGTTTCCTATAAGGACTATATAGAGCATGAAAAAACGCACAGTCTTTATGAAATTTCCACTGAAAGAATGACGGTGGACTGCGCGGAGGAAAGCTGGGGCGCCAACATCCCGGCAAATATTTTCGACGGGTCGAGCAAATCCTTCTGGCAGACAAATGAGGTAAAGTCCGATTGGCCCGTTACCTTAAGCGTTGATTTAAACAATGTTTACAAAATCAAGGAAATACGCTATCTTCCCAGGCAGTCCGCCGATTGCCACGGAGCATGGCTCAGCTTAAGCGTTTACGGCGGCACGGAAAAGGAAAATTTAAAGCCCATTAAGGAAAACATAAGCTTCCCCAAAAACATCAACCTAAAATCGATTATTCTTGATAAAGAGGCAGAGGTAAGATATGTTGAGCTCAGAATAGAGGAGGCGTATGCCTCGCGTGTAAGCTGCGCAGAGCTTACCTTCCTTCAAAGCTATGCCGCCAAGGAAGCCGATGAAGAAAAGAACAGGGAGCGCTATACCCTTAAAATCGGCTCCAACATAATTGAAACAAACAAGGGCGGCGAAATATCCGAAAAGGAATTGGACGTCGGCCCATTCATCGTGAACGGCTCAACCATGATTCCGCTTCGCGGACTGCTGGAGGAAATGGGAGCACAGGTCACCTGGAACGGCAAAAACGAAACGATTGACATAGATAACGGACAAAACCGAATAAAGCTTCAGATTTGGAGCAAGCTTGTTTATGTTTACGGCACAACCTACGGCGATTTAAGGTACACGCTTTTGAATCCGCCCATGATAAAAGACCAAAGGACTTTTGTTCCGATAAGATTTGTATCGGAGCAGCTCGGCTATAACGTTACCTGGGACGGTGAAGCACAGGCCGTTACAATAGAAAGGTAAGAGGCAAAAAGAAGAAAACTTAAGGGTTTTCTTCTTTTTTTGTAGACAAAGGCACGGACTTGTGGTAAAATGTTTTATGAAAAAGCCGAAAAACAAGAGGGAGGTATAATTAATGGCGGATTTTAACAAATTTAACGCATTTGACGATACGGAAAAAAGAATAAGGGACGCGTTGGCCTATTGCAAGGAAAACGGCGAGAGGGAGCTTATTTTCCCGAAGGACACCTATCGTATAAAAAGAGATTACGCTTATGAGCGTTTTTTAAGCATTTCCAACCATTCGCACGGGTTAAAGAGGATTGCCTTTTTGCTAGAGGGCTTTCGCGATTTCACGATTGACCTTTCGGGAAGCACGCTTATTATGGAGGATGTTGTGCTGCCCTTTGCGCTTATAGACTGCGAAAACGTGCACTTAAAAAATTTCAAGGTGAAAAATTCAAAGCCGATATCGTCCTACGGCGTTATAACCGATGTTAAGGAGCACGGCTTTTCGTTTAAGGTTACCGGCTTGCCGATATATGCGGAAAACGGCGTTTTGATGGGCGGAGAAAAGGACAAAGAGCACGGCGTAATCCGCAGAATGAACGAATGGTGGCACGGTGACGGGCATCTTACCGAACGATATCAGAATGTGGAATTTCCGGGCCTTGTGTTCAGCGAAAAGGAAGGCTGTGAGAACGAATTTGACGCAGAAGGCGGAAGCGGATACATAAACAAGCTTGTTGTGGGGAACGGTGTTTCGCTTCAATATGTAGGGAGAAAGGTGTGCGGCGTTTTCATCGAAAGCTCCAAAAACACGAAAATAACGGATTATACCATTTATAACTGTATGGGAATGGGCGTTATCGCACAAAACTCTGACACTGTGGAGATTGAAAAAATGACGGTCACGCCCGATGAAGGAAGCTGCTTTACCTTAAGTGCGGATGCAACGCATTTTGTTCATTGCCGCGGAAGCATCAGCGTGAAAAATTCATTCTTCGAGTGCATGTTGGACGACGCCCTAAACGTACACGGAATTTACTTAAGGGTGGAGGAAAAAACGGAAAACAGCGTTATATTGCGATTCATGCATCCGGACGCCCGCGGAATTGACTGCGTAAGAGCGGGGCAGATTCTGGAAACGTGCGACCCTTTATCGCTTATCCCGAAAAAGCGCTACACCGTAAAATCCGCCGAAATGCTTAACATCGACCGTTTTGAGGTAACCCTTGAGGAGGGAATTGACGATATCTGTGTCGGCGACGATATGAATGAGGTATCCTACGTGTGTGATGTTGTTTTTGAGAACAATACCGTAAGAAACAACCGTGCGCGCGGATTACTTCTTGCCTCTGCCGGGAAAACAGTTGTAAGAAACAACACCTTCGAAACACCGGGCGCGGCAATAAAGTTTGAATCAAACGGCGATTTTTGGTTTGAAAGCGGCGGCACGCGTGACGTTTTGATCACGCAGAATAAATTCGTAAATGCGCTTTATGTGGAAGGCGGCTGGGGAAGCGGAGCGGTTATCGACGTTGCGCCCCGAAAGAAGCTTGAGGAAGGAAAATACTATCACGGTAAAATAGAGATTTCGGATAATCTGTTTAAGAACATTAAAAAGCCGATAGCGAAAATCAACAATGTCGAGCATTTGATTATGAAAAACAACACGCTTGAAAGCTGCGAAACAAAAGAAATTATCACAGACCACATAAAAAAAGAAGAAATTGCGGAGGAATAAAAATGGCGGATTTTAACAAATTTAACGCATTTGACGATACGGAAAAAAGAATAAGGGACGCGTTGGCCTATTGCAAGGAAAACGGCGAGAGGGAGCTTATTTTCCCGAAGGACACCTATCGTATAAAAAGAGATTACGCTTATGAGCGTTTTTTAAGCATTTCCAACCATTCGCACGGGTTAAAGAGGATTGCCTTTTTGCTAGAGGGCTTTCGCGATTTCACGATTGACCTTTCGGGAAGCACGCTTATTTTGGAGGATGTTTTGATTCCCTTCGCACTTATAGACTGCGAAAACGTGCATTTAAAAAACTTTAAGGTTAAAAGCTTAAAGCCGATGGCGACCTACGGCGTTTTAACGGATGTATGGGATGACGGATTTTCGGCAAAAATAACCGGCTCGCCCGTATATGTGGAAAACGGTTATCTGGTGGGCGGAGAGAAAGAGTCCGACAACGACAAATTGAACTGGATAAACGAGTGGCGCAAGAAGGACGGCATGATGACGGAAAAGTATTCCGATCTCTGGCCCGGGCAGTTTACCTTCAGACTTAAGGAGGGCACCGAGGATGAAATCGAAGCCGTCGGCGGCAGAAGCGGACTTTCGGAGAAAATGGTAAAGGGCAATTACATTTCGATTCAGCAGTGCAAAAGAACGGTGTGCGGAATATTTATCGATGGCTCAAAAGATTCGAAAATAACGGATTATACAATCTATAACGGAATCGGAATGGGCGTAATTGCGCAGAACGCGGATGGTGTAAAAATCGAAAAAATGACCGTGCGCCCCGATGAGGGAAGCCCGTTTTCCATTAACGCGGACGCAACGCATTTTGTTCACTGCCGCGGACTTATACATGTTTCCGACTCGCATTTTGAGGGTCAGCTGGATGACGCCTTAAACGTACACGGAATTTACTTAAGGGTTGAAGCCAAAACGGAAAACAGCGTTATACTCCGCTTTATGCATCCCGAGGCATTGGGAATTGATGTAATAAAAAAAGGCTCCGTTTTGGAGGCCTGCGATCCGGAGTCGCTTATTCCCGATAAGCGCTATACCGTAAGTTCGGCCGAGCTGCTTAACATCGACCGTATCGAGGTAACCTTGGAGGAGGGCATCGAGGACATAAAAATCGGCGACGATATGAACGAGGTATCTTATGTGTGCGATGTTCTTTTTGAGAATAACACGGTAAGAAACAACCGTGCGCGCGGAATGCTTTTGGCATCGGCCGGCAAAACCGTGGTGAAGAACAACACCTTCGAAACGCCGGGAGCCGCGATAAAGTTTGAGTCAAACGGGGAATATTGGTTTGAAAGCGGCGGCACCCGAGACGTTTTGATTACGCAGAATAAATTCGTAAATGCGCTTTATGTGGAAGGCGGCTGGGGAAGCGCCGCGGTTATTGATGTTGCGCCTCGAAAGAAGCTGGAGGAAGGAAAATACTATCACGGTAAAATAGAGATTTCGGATAATCTGTTTAAAAACATCGAAAAGCCGATAGCGAAAATTAACAATACAGAGCATTTGATTATGAAAAACAACACCCTTGAGGACTGTGCAACCGCCGAAATTATAACGGAGCACATAGGGAAAAAAGAACTTCTCTAAAAAAACACGCCGTACATTATCGGAGTACGGCGTGTTTTTATTTACCTTCCCGTATACGGCGCAAGAGAGGCGCGGATAAAATATCCCTTGCCGCCGGAGCAGACCGGGCACATTTCGGGCGCGTCGGTGCCCTTGTGAATGTGACCGCAATGCAAGCAAATCCATTCGGTGCTTTCGTCGGAAGAGAAGAGGCGGTTTTTTTTCATCAGCTCGGAAAAATGCGCGAAACGCTCCGCGTGCGTTTTTTCGATTTCGGCTATGCGGCGAAAGCTTGCGGCAATTCCCTCAAAGCCTTCTTTTTCGGCATCCTCGGCGAACGCTTTGTAAACATCGGTATATTCCTCGTTTTCGTTATGAACGGCGTTGTCCAAAAGGCTGATAACCGAGGAAGCATCATCCACGGGATAGCCGCCCGAGATGACAATGCTCTCACCGGCCGAGTCAGCAAGGTGCCCCATAAAAACCGAGGCGTGCTCACCCTCCTGTGCGGCGGTGAAGTCAAAAACGGAGCTTATTATATAAAGCCCCGCCGCCGTCGCCTTTTTCGAGGCGAGGGCATAACGCATTTTGGCCTGGCATTCGCCGGCGAATGCTCGCATTAGGTTCTCTTTGGTTTTACTTTGTGAAAAATCGGTTGACATTTTTAAGCCTCCTTTTTTGCTATTATCGGCATAAGGAGGTTAAAATATACCTTCAGCGGTTCAAAATCAGAATAAAAAGATTAAGATATCCGGCGAAGGCGACCCAGAGGGCATAGGGGATATTGATAAGGGCCGATTTACGGTCACATTTGTAAAAATAAAAAAGCATGATAAATATGAGTATGAGAAGCATAATCAGCCAGAGAAGGGCCGAAAAAAACGCGCGGAACGAAAAAAATATAATGCTCCACACAAGGTTTGCCGCAAGCTGAACGAAATAGAGAGTGAGAGCTGTGCTTTTTTTAGGACAGTCCGAAAAGAACACACGCGCGGAGCTTATGCCCATCAAGGTATAAAGAATGCTCCATGCTATCGGAAAAAGCAGGGAGGGCGGTGTTAAGGGCGGCAGCTTAACCGATGAAAAAAATCCCTTCATTTCGGATGAAGTTGCAAGAGAGATAAGCGCTCCGCATAAGAGCGGAATTAAAATTCCCGCAAGGTAAACCTTTGTTTTATATTTCATAATATTATCACCCTTAATATTATTACGCGGGCATTACAAAAGTATACCTCCGACATCGGTTATATAACCGCGCTTGAACTGCATCGGGGTTATGCCGCACTGCCTTTTGAAAGCATCCGAAAAATAATTCGGGCTGGAATAACCCAAAAGCTCGCTTATTTCGGCCATGGTAAGTCCCGAATTAATCATTTCCATTGCACGCATGATTTTAAGATAGTTAAAGTATTGCATAACACCGGTGCCCGCGTATCTTCTGAAAATTTTTTTCAGATTGCTTACGCCGAGGCCGCAAAGTTGTGCCAGCTCTTCGAGAGAAAGGCTTTTGTCAAGGTTATCGTTCATAACTCTTATAATTTCCTTATAGCTCGCGGTGCCCTTGGTTTTCGGCTGGCGTGTTTCGGGGATTTGCGTTTCGATGAGCTCCAAGATGAATTTTTCAAGGTTTACCGCTGCAAGCTGACTTTTTAACGGATTATCTATATCGCGGCAATATACAGCGGCGGATAGGGCACAATTGATGATGAGCTCGTGCTCCTCGGAAATTTTAAAAACGCCGTTTCCCAAGGTGTCAAAGCCGTTGCCGGATGCCGAAAAGGTTAAAAAGATAACTCGCGGGGCGGTTCCGTTTTCCGACCATATGCGATGAAATTCCATGGGCTTATGAAATATGGCCTCCCCCTTAGAAAGGGCGTAAATGCGTTCGTCCTCCGCAACGCCGATGCAGCCGTCGGCGGCATAAACCATTTCCCAGAAATTGTGGCGCTCGCCCTTAAAGTGATATGTTGGCTCAAAAACGGTTTCGAAGGCGGAAAAGAATGCTTCAACCGTTATGAGGCGCGGAATTTTAAGCATAAATGCGCACGCTCCTCTTAAAAAAGTATCCGAAATAATAAAAAAAGTATCTTTTATCATATTGTATTTAGCATTATGATACCTTATAATTGAATTAAAGTCAATACTTAAGAGGTGGAAAATATGATGAAAAATAAAATCGGTATAATTTTTGGTCTTGAAGATATTTTGGCGGGAAAAACGGAGGAGCTTTTCTCCTTTGACCTTGAAACGGTTCAGTTAAGATGCTGGTGCCCCGACAATTTAACAAAGGAAAACGCGGAAAAGGTGAAGAAGGCGCTTGACGGTAAGCTTGCGGTAACATCCGTATGGGCAGGCTGGACCGGCCCTTCGATTTGGAATTTCACGGAGGGGCCGGAAACTCTCGGACTTGTGCCGGAGGCGTACCGCTTTAAGAGAATGGAGGAGCTTTGCCGCGCAATGGATTTTGCTTATGAGCTTGGTGTGGAGGATGTGGCAACGCACATGGGCTTTATTCCCGAGCAGCCTGTATACGATGGCTATCAGGGGCTTGTTAATGCGGTGAAATATGTGGGACAGAAGGCGGCGTCGCGCGGAATACATTTCAATTTCGAAACGGGACAGGAAACACCGGTAACGCTTATGCGAACCATTGCCGATACAAAGCTTTCAAACCTGGGCGTAAACCTTGACCCGGCGAATCTTATCATGTACGGAAGGGCGAATCCGATTGATGCCGTCGGCATTTACGGCGACAAAATTCGCGGCGTTCATGTGAAGGACGGGCTTTATCCCGCGGGTGATTTTTCGGAGCTCGGAAAAGAAACCAAGGTAGGCGACGGTAAGGTTAATTTCCCGATTTTCTTAAGGGAGCTTGAAAAAGCGGGATACGAGGGCGACCTTTACATCGAACGCGAAATTTCGGGCGAACAGCAAACAAAGGATATAATAGATACAATAAAATATCTTAAGAATATTATGAAGGGAGAATGATTTTTTATGCTTACTGTAGGATTAATCGGCTGCGGAGGAATGGGCTCCATGCATGCAAACTGCTATCTTGCGCTTTCCGACAAGGTAAAGCTTGTTGCGATTGCGGAGCTTGATAAGGCGAAGGCGGATAAGTTTACCGCGCAGACGGGTGCAAAATATTACGAAAACGGGAAGGCACTTTTGGAAAACGAGAAGCCCGATATAATAGATATCTGTCTGCCCACTTATCTTCATACGGAATATGCGGTTGCGGCTATGAAAAACGGCTCCGATGTGTTTATGGAAAAGCCTGTTTGCCTTACCGAGGAAGAGGCGGAGCTTTTGATTAAAACCAAAAAGGAAACAGGCGCAAAAATGCAGATAGGGCAGGTTGTCCGTTTTATGAACGAATATAAATATCTTCGTGACGCGGTCAAAAACAAAACCTTCGGCGAAATGAAGAGTGTGTATTTCTACAGGCTTTCGTCGGATCCCATGTGGTCATGGGAAAATTGGTTCAATGACTATAAGAAGAGCGGTACCGTTGCGCTTGATCTTCACGTTCACGACGTTGACGTTATGCGCTACATTTTCGGTGAGCCCGACTCGGTTTCGGCTGAGGCAACGAGAAACTCGGAGGGTGTGATTGACCATATCTTTGCCACATACAAATACGGCAATTCGGTTATACGCTCCGAAGGGGCATGGGATATGGTGCCGGGCTATCCGTTTTCCGCCGGCTTCAGGGCTTGCTTTGAGCATGCTACGATAGAGCATAACGGACGTCTTACCGTAAGAACGGACAAGGGCGAGGCTTTGAACCCGGAATTTAAAGCGGAATGCGACGTCAACGTTGATTTGGGAATTAACGTGTCAAACCTCGGAGCATACTATTCGGAAATAAAATATTTCATAGAGAATATTGTGTGCGGCGACGGCGAGGAGGTTGCACCTCTGGAGGAGGGTATTGCGTCGGCAATGCTTGTTAAAAAAGAAATAGCCCTTGCGGGCGGAGAAAAAATATGAGCCGAGCGGCTCATATTTTTTTAAAGAAAATCTGGACGAATGTGCTTTTTTGTGCTATAGTATAAACAGGCGAAGGAGAATGACCCGAATAACGGACGAAAACGAATAATTTCGGCGGCCTTCGGCTAACTACGAAGAGAGGACTGATTTTGTGAAGCACGGTTTTTTTAAGGTTGCCGCGGCAACGGTTGATATAAAAACGGCCGATCCTTATTATAATGCCGAAAAAATAATCGAGGCAATGAAAAAGGCGGAGGAGGAGCGTGTTAAGGTTTTGGTTTTTCCCGAGCTTTGCGTAACGGGATACACCTGCGGCGATTTGTTCTTTCAGGAGAGCCTTTTAAGAAGTGCGGAGTCCGCGCTTCTTAAAATCAAAGAGGAAAGCGTTGATACGGGAGCGGTCACTTTTGTGGGCGTTCCGCTTATAAATAATTCGAAGCTTTATAACTGTGCGGCGGTACTGTACAACGGCGAAATATTGGGCGTTGTGCCGAAAAGCTTTATTCCGAATTACGGCGAATTTTATGAAATGAGGCATTTTTCTCCCGCTCCCGAGGAAAACTCGGAAATTATGATAGGAGATAAGCTGTATCCTTTCGGTAAAAAGCTTATTTTTGCGGCACGTGAGCTTCCGATGCTTAAAATAGCCTGCGAAATATGCGAGGATTTGTGGGTTCCGATGCCGCCTTCGATTTCACATGCGGCCGCGGGCGCAACGCTCATTGTAAATCCCTCCGCAAGCGATGAGCTTGTCGGAAAGCGCGAATACAGGAGGGCGCTGGTGGCAGCTCAGTCATCGAAAATCCTTTCGGCCTATCTTTATGCGGACGCCGGATACGGAGAATCCACGCAGGACATGGTTTTTTCGGGACATAACATGATTGCGGAAAACGGCACGATTATTGCGGAAAGCGCTTTGTTTGAAAACTCCGTTATAGTGACGGAGGTTGACCTTGCGAAGCTTAGCTTCGAGCGTATGCGCATGAATACGTTCGGTATTAACGAGGAGGGCTACAAAACCGTATTCTTCACCATGGCCGAGGAGGAAACACGCCTTACGCGGAAAATCGAAAAGCGGCCGTTCGTTCCGGAAAACGATGAGGCGAGGGCTTTAAGGTGCGAGGAGATATTGGAAATTCAGGCGGAGGGGCTGAAAAAAAGAATTGAGCACACCCATTGCAAAACCGCCGTAATCGGAATTTCGGGCGGATTGGATTCCGCCTTGGCTCTATTGGTTACCGCGCGTGCGCTTGAAAAATTAAACCGTCCGATGACGGATATTTCGGCCGTTACGATGCCGTGCTTCGGAACCACCAAAAGAACCAAAGGCAATGCGGAAAAGGTTTGCGAGGCAATCGGCACAAGCTTTAAAACGGTAGACATAAAGAAAACGGTTACATCGCATTTTGAAGATATAGGTCAGGACAGCGAATGCTATGATGTTGTTTACGAAAACGGTCAGGCGCGTGAAAGAACCAGAGTGCTTATGGATATGGCAAACATGGCCGGAGGAATGGTAATAGGAACGGGGGATCTTTCCGAGCTTGCCTTGGGCTGGGCAACCTATAACGGTGACCATATGTCGATGTACGGGGTTAATGCGTCCGTGCCCAAAACGCTTGTGCGCCATATTGTCAAATATGTTGCGGATACAACCGACAACAGCCTTTTGGCGGAGTCGCTTAAGGATATTTTGGATACGCCGGTAAGTCCGGAGCTTCTGCCGCCAAAAGACGGGGAGATTGCACAAAGGACCGAGGAGCTGGTCGGCCCTTATGACCTTCATGATTTCTTTCTTTACT